>DASSAT010000185.1:0-2595 GCA_035699305.1 Fimbriiglobus sp.
TGTCTGTCTCCCCTCCCCGCGTCGGGGAGGGGCCGGGGGAGGGGTTCTTCAAGACCCCCTCGCTTCCGCTCGGGGTTCGCCAAGGCGCGAGGCGTGATTGCGATTCGACACCGACGGCCGTTCGGGTTATAGTAGTCCCAGACCCACCACCCGTGGCCCCGCGGCCGCGTCTGCCCGCGCCGACCTGACTCCCGACGAGGGTTCGCCTCGATGCCCCGGCTGCTTCTGACCACCTTCGCGCTCGCATTCGTGTCCGCCGCGGCGTCGGCCGCCGATCCGTCGGCGGGGGCCGTCGAGTTCTTCGAGACGAAGGTCCGCCCGGTCCTGGCCGAGCACTGCTACAAGTGCCACGGTGCAAAGAAGCAGATGGCCGGGCTGCGGCTGGACACCGCCGACGGGTTCCGCAAGGGGACCGACGACGGGCCGATCGTGGTCGCCGGCGAGCCGGCGAAAAGCCCGATGGTGCGGGCGGTCCGGCGGGTCGGCGAGCGGCCGATGCCGCCTAAGCACCCGCTGCCGGCGGACGCGGTCGCGGTCCTGACCGAGTGGGTGAAGGCCGGCGCCCCTTATCCGGCGGACCGGGCCGGGACGATGATGCACAAGCCGGACGCGGCCCGGAAGCACTGGGCTTTCCGCCCGGTGCTCGATCCGATCCCGCCCGCCACGAAGACGCCCGCGGCCAACCCGATCGACCGGTTCCTGCTGGCGAAGCTCGAAGAGCACGGGCTGGGCTTCTCACCGCCGGCCGTCCGCCGGACACTGATCCGGCGGGCGTACTTCGACCTGATCGGCCTGCCGCCGACCTATGAGGAGGTCGAGGCGTTCGTCCACGACCCAAGCCCCGGCGCCTACGAGCGGTTGATCGACCGGCTACTGGCGTCGCCGGCCTACGGCGAGCGGTGGGGCCGGCACTGGCTCGACCTGGCCCGGTACAGCGACAGCAAGGGGTACGTCTTCACCGAGGAGCGCAAGTACCCGTTCGCCTACACCTACCGCGACTACGTCATCCGCGCGTTCAACGAAGACAAGCCGTATGACCAGTTCGTCGTCGAACAACTCGCGGCCGACAAGCTGCCGCTGGGTGAGGACAAAAGTCCGCTGGCGGCGTTGGGGTTCCTGACGCTGGGCCGGCGGTTCAGCAACAACATCAACGACATCATTGACGACCGGATCGACGTGGTGACGCGGGGGCTGATGGGTCTGACGGTTGCTTGCGCCCGCTGCCACGACCACAAGTACGACCCGATCCCGACGGCCGACTACTACTCGCTCTACGGCGTCTTCGCCAGCACGGTCGAGCCGAAGGACCTGCCGCTGATCGGCGCGGTGACGCACACGAAGGAGTACGACGAGTTCGTGGCGGAACTTGCGGAGCGGGAGAAGGCACTGGCCGACTTCCGGGAGAAGCGGATCGCCGCCAAGGTGGCGGCGCTGGGCGGGCTGGCCGGACCCGGCGTCGCGGTCGTCCGCCGGCCGGAGCGGCTGCTCAACCGCGCCGACCGCAACGAGTCCGACCGGCTAAAGAAGAAGATCGACCAGTTCCGGGCGAACTCGCCGGCCGCGCCGCCGCGGGCGATGGCCGTCGCCGACGCCCCGCGGCCGACCGAACCGGTCGTCTTCCTCCGCGGCAACCCGAACAACCGCGGCCCCCGGGTTCCCCGACGGATGCCGGCGGTCGTCGCCGGGCCGAACCGCGAGCCGTTCACCGACGGCAGCGGTCGGCTGGAGCTGGCGCGGGCGATCGCCTCGCCGGCCAACCCACTGACCGCCCGGGTGTTCGTCAACCGCGTCTGGATGCACCACTTCGGCCGTCCGCTGGTCAACACCCCCAGCGACTTCGGCACCCGCAGCGATCCGCCGACCCACCCGCTGTTGCTCGACTGGCTGGCCGCGCGGTTCGTCGAGGACGGCTGGTCGGTGAAGAAGTTGCACAAGCGGATGATGCTCTCCGCCGCGTATCAGCAAGCCAGCGACAACCGGCCGGAGTTGGCGCAGGCCGACCCGGAAAGCCGCCTCCTCGGGCGGGCGAACCGCAAGCGGGCGGACTTCGAGGCCATGCGCGACGGGCTGCTCGCCGTCTCGGGCAAGCTCGACCGGACGCTGTACGGCCGGTCGGTGGACCTGTTCAAGCGGCCGTACACGACGCGGCGGTCCGTGTATGCGTTCATCGACCGGCAGAACCTGCCCGGCACGCTGCGGGCGTTCGACTTCCCCAGCCCGGACATGCACAGCCCGCAGCGGCCGGTCACGACGGTGCCGCAGCAGGCGCTGTTCCTGATGAACAGCCCGTTCGCGGCCGAGCAGGCGAGGGGCGTGGTGGCGCGGCGCGACGTGGCGTGGACGCCCTCCGCCGCCGAGCGGGTCAAACGTATCTACCGCGCGGTCCTGAGCCGCGACCCGTCCGCCGACGAGGTGAAGCTCGCCCGCGAGTTCGTCGTCGCGGCCGGGAAGGTGAAGCCCGCGGCCGGGCGGCTCGGCCCGTGGGAGCTGTTCGCCCAGGTGCTATTGTTAAGCAACGAGTTCGCGTTCGTGGACTGACTTTTGTAGGTCGGGTCGAGTCTTCGAGGCCCGACGCGGCGAACCCGTCGGGCCTCG
>DASSAT010000186.1:0-4182 GCA_035699305.1 Fimbriiglobus sp.
AAACCCCGCGGCTCGTCGGAGAAGGCAACCGAGCAAGCTCCGAACCACTTCGCCGAGGAGCCATGTCATGACCCGCTGCGTCGCGTTGGCGGCGCTCGCTGTCGCGTTCGCCACTTCCAACGGCTGCGGCCCGCTGACCCGTCCGCTGCCACAACGGCTGGAGGACGACGAACAGAAGGAGGTCGATGACGCCTGGGACCAGGCGCTGACCCCCGTGAACAAACACGATCGGCAAACCTGGCTGGACGTGATGGCCGGCGCCCGGGCTTACGAACACGGCGTCGATTCGCTGGTCCTGCGGAGCGAGAAGAAATGGACCGGCGGGCGCGTTGTCATGGAGGTCCATTTCGACCGGGCAAGGCCGGACGACGACCGGTTCGACCTGACGGTGATCGACCATGCCGGGAAGGTCCTGTGGCACGAGCGGTTCGGCCGGGCGGAGGTCGAGCAGGCGATCCGGGAGTTGTTCCCGACCGACCTGCCGCCGAAGGGGAACGTCCCCGACCCGCCGGAGGTGGCGGCCCGGCGGGCGGCCCACGAGGCCCGCTGGAAGCGGATCGAGGCAGTCATTCCCAATCGGGACCGGGGCGGGCAACCGAAGAAGTGACCCTCCCCGGACGGTCCGGGTCGGCTACCCTGAGTTGTGCCCACCCGCCCGTTCCCCGGAGCTTCCGCCGTGCGGTTTCCCGTTCTCTGCGTTGTCCTTCCCATCCTGACCACAGCCGCGCCGGCCCTGGAACCGGCCGATGTGGTTGTGATCTGCAACAAGGCCGTCCCCGAATCCCGGGCCGTGGCCGAGCACTACCTGGCCAAACGGAAGGTGCCGAAGGAGAACCTCGTCGAGCTGGACCTGCCGACCGGCGAGGACATCTCCCGCGCCGACTACGAGGCGAAGCTGGCCGGCCCGCTGCGGGTGGCGCTCAAGGACCGCAAGGACCGGGTCAAGGTGCTGCTGACCGTCTACGGCGTGCCGCTGCGGGTCGGGGCGAAGGTGCCGACCGACGCCGAGAAGGCCGAGGCCCAGAAGCTCAGGCCGCGGGTCGCGGAGCTACAGAAGAAGTTGCAGGCCGGCGACCGGTCGCCGGAGACGCGGCGGGAACTGGCGATGGCGACGGCCCGGTCGGACGCCCTCACCGGGGCGGATAGCGTGTCGTCGGTGGACAGCGAACTCATGCTGCTGTGGTGGCCGGCCTACTCGCCGGCCAAGTGGGTGTTCAACCCGCTGTACTGGCAGATGCCCGAGGCCCGCCGCAAGACCGCGCCGCCGGTGCTCCTGACCGCCCGGCTCGACGGTCCGTCCCCGGCGATCGCCAAGCGGCTCGTGGACGACGCGATCGCGGCCGAGGCGACCGGGCTGAAGGGGAAGGTCTACATCGACGCCCGCGGCCTCAAGTACGACCCGAAGAACCCGGCCCAGGCGACCGGCTACGAGGGCTACGACGAGTCGTTCCGCGAGGCGGCGGCGCTCTTGAAGCGGGGCGGCCTGGACGTGACCCTCGACGACACGCCGGCGCTGTTCAAGCCCGGGGCGTGTCCCGACTGCGCCCTGTACGCCGGGTGGTATCAGCTGGCCAGCTACGTCCCGAGCTTCACGTTCGTCAAGGGGGCGGTGGCGTGGCACCTGGCCAGTTCCGAGGCGGTCACGCTCCGCGACCCCGGGTCGCGCGTGTGGTGCCCGAACCTGTTGAAGGACGGGGCGGCGGCGACCCTCGGCCCGGTGGCCGAGCCGTATGCGGTCGGCTTCCCGAAGCCGGCCGAGTTCTTCGGCTTCCTGGCGACCGGCAAGTACACCCTGGCCGAGTGCTACGCGAAGACGGTGCTGCTGATTAGCTGGCGCGGGGTGCTGGTCGGCGACCCGCTGTACAACCCGTTCGCCAAGTCGCCGCTCGTCAAGGAGTCGGACGTGAAACCCAGCCCGAAGGGGGCGCCGCCGGTGGTCAAGTAGGCCAAGCCGAGTCTTCAAGGCCCGACCTCGCACCGGGACGTTCGTCCCCTGTCGCCGGGTCAGGAGCGGAACCCGAGGGCGAGCAATTCGCGCCGGACGGCAGGCTCGGCGAGCAGTTCCCGGAACAGCCGCACCGCCGGGCGGTCGAGCCGGTCCCGCGGCACGACGAAATCGAACCGCTCCTCGCGCAGCGGCAGAAACCTCAGCCCGTATTCCTTCGCCGCCGGCTCGATCGCCACGCCCCAGTCGGCCCGGCCCTGCGCCACCGCCGCGGCCACCGCCTGATGCGACTTCGCTTCGCTCAGGAAGCCGGCCGGCTTCGCCCCGTTCAGCAGTCGGTCGATGAGGACGCGGGTGCCGCTGCCGCGGTTGCGGTTGGCCAACACGCACGCCGGGTCGGCCAGCGCCGCCGCCACCGCCGCGGGCAGGTCCTTCCTCTCGAAGCGACCGTCGCCGGGGCGGTAGACGACCCCTTGCAGCCGGCCGTAGCCAGGGATGAGTTCCAGCCGCGGGGTGAGGAACGGGCGGTTGTACTCGTCGGTGGTCGGGTCGAGCAGGTGGACGCCGGCCAGGTCGCACTCGCCGCGGTCGGCCGCCTCCAGCCCGCCGGTGCTGCCGACCGCCAGGTACTTCGCGGAGACGCCGCGCTCGCGCAGCCGGCCGAGTAGGTAGTCCAGCCCGAGGCAATGGCTGCCAATCACCACCAGGTCCGCCGGCCGCAGCCCGGCGCCGATCAGCCTCACCTCGACGACTTCGCCGGCCTCCAGGTACTCGCGCTGCCGCGGGATGGTCACGAACCCGTCAGCCCGGCCGAACGCCGTCACGGAGCCGGAGCCTTTGCCCATCGGGAAGGCCCGGAGCGATGAGCGATGAGCGATGAGCGATGAGCCGGAAGTTGACTCGACCAGCCCGACCAGAACGTACTCGGTGCGGCCGCGCTCGGAGTTGATCCGCTGCGGCAGGGTCGCGGTCACGACCGCGGCGGCGTCGGCGACCCGACCGGCCAACTCGCGGAGGACCGGGGCGACGAACTCGTGGAAGGTGAACACCGCCGAGGTCGGGAACCCCGGCAGCACCGCGACGGGGACGGGCCGCCTCTTGTTCCCTCCCCCCTTGGGGGGGAGGGTTAGGGTGGGGGGTAAGTTCCTCGAGTTCTCGGCGACACTCGTGACCGGTTGACCCGTCCACCCCCCACCCCGGCCCTCCCCCCCAAGGGGGGAGGGAGAAAGAGGGTCGCCCGCCGGCTTCACCACCGCCAGGCACAGCGGCTTACCCGGCTTCAGCGCGACGCCGTGGGCCATCACCCCCGGCGGGCCGAACTCGCCGACCACCCGGTAGCTCAGGTCGCCCGCTCCCTTCGACGTGCCGCCGCTCAGCAACACCGCGTCGCAGCCGAGCGCCGCGGCGAACGCCGCCCGCAATGCGTCGAGGTCGTCCGGCACCACGGCCCCCAACACCGGCTCGCAGCCGAGTTCCCGCACCGCGTCGGCCAGCACCCGCGAGTTGCTGTCGTACACGCACCCGACCGGCAGCGGCTCGCCGGGCAGCCGCAGTTCGTCGCCGGTGGACAGGATCGCCACCCGCGGCCGACGCACGACCGACACCGCATCAAGGCCCAGCGCCGCCAGTACGCCGGTCTCCCGGCTGGTCAGCAGCGTCCCGCGGGTCAGGACCGTCGCGCCGCAGCCGATGTCCGATCCGGCGAAGCTGACGTTCGCCCCCGGCGCGGCCGGGCGGGTCAGCGTCAGCCGGCCGTCGCGGACATTGGTGTACTCGATCATCACCACCGCCGACGCCCCGCGGGGGATGACCGCCCCCGTAGCCACGTACACCGCGCGGCCGGCTACCACCTCGGTCCGCGGCATCCGCCCCGGCGCGACCACCTCATCGGACAGTTCCAGTGACACCGGGTTGTCCTCGGACGCCCCGAAGGTGTCCTCGGCGCGGACGGCGAACCCGTCCACGTTGGAGCGGTCGAACCCCGGCACGTCGATCGGGGCGCGGACGTCCGCGGCGAGTACCCGCTGATGGGAGTGGGCGAGGGGAACAGTCTCGGGTTCGAGCGGCCGCAGGTCGAGGTGTTCGCGGAACCGCCGATCCGCCTCATCCCGATCGAGGACGGTGAGGAACTGCTGCTGGCGGAAGGGGTTCGGCATGGCAGGCGCCCGGCGAACCCCGAGCGGTAGCGAGGGGGTATGCGCTCAACCCCTCCCCCCAACCCCCTCCCCGAAGCGGGG
>DASSAT010000187.1:0-2597 GCA_035699305.1 Fimbriiglobus sp.
CAAGAAGAAGCCCTCGAAGGGGTGGCGACCGGCAGCGGATCACCCGTGGCGGAAGCGTGTGGTATGCTGATCGAAGACGGCCCCGAGAAGAGGACATTTCTATCGGGGCCAAATTGCGGACATATCTATTGGGGCCTGACAAAGTACGACCCCTCGCGTTGCACCCGGCCGCGGTTCGACGTAACCTAGACGGGTGCCCGTGCGACGAGGTCCTTATCCATTTCCTTCCCCCGATCCCCGACCGGACCGATGAGCGAACCCGTTGACGCCGGCGGCATGGCCGAACTAATCACCAAGCTCGGACTGGTGGACGAGTACAGCGTCCGGGAGTGCCTGTTCGAGATCGACGACCGGAAGGTCCCGGCCGACACCCTCATCAAGCTGATGCAGCGCCGCAGCCTGCTGACCCCACTTCAGGGGACCAAGCTGCTCAAGGGGGACACTGCCGGGTTCTTCCTGGGCGGCTACCGGGTGCTGTACAAGATCTCGTCGGGCACCTTCGGCCGGGTGTACCGCGGCGACGACCCCCGCAGCGGGCAAATCGTCGCCATCAAGGTGTTGCGCAACAAGTGGACCGAGAACCAGCAGAAGGTGGACCTGTTCCTGCGCGAGGGGCGGGTCGGGATGACCCTCCAGCACCCCAACATCGTGCAGATCCTCAACGTCAACCAGGACCAGAAGACCGGCCAGTACTTCATCGTCATGGACTTCATCGAGGGGGACAACCTCCGCAACCTGATCTCGATCCGCGGCAAGCTGGAGCTGGACGAGGCCATGCGGATGATGGAGGAGTGCGCCGCCGGACTGGCCTACGCCTGGACCCGCGGGCTGACCCACCGCGACATCAAGCCGTCAAACATCCTCGTCTCCACCGACAAATCGACGAAGCTCGTGGACTTCGGGCTGGCCGAGATGACCACGGTCGTCGTCACTGGGCACATGGAGGTCGGCCTGACCAAGGACAAGGATGAAGACGTGGCGGTGGACCGGACGCTGGACTACGCCGGTCTGGAAAAGGCGACCGGCGTCACGAAAGGGGACGTGCGGTCGGACATCTACTTCCTGGGCCACGTCCTCTACGAAATGATCACCGGCGAGCCGCTGATGCCGGTGACGCGGGACAAGAACGTCAAGATGCAGCCCCGGCGGTACATGGACGTGGAAGCGACGCTCTCGAAGCGCGGCCCGGTGGTCGAGCTGCACCCGGCGGCACAGCGGCTGATCGGCAAGGCGGTGGCGTTCGAGCCGCACCATCGCCACCAGACGCCAGCGGCGTTCCTGGAGGCGATCAAGGCGACCCGGGCCGAGATCGCCGGCCAGTCCGACCCGGACGCAGCCCGCCGGGCGTCCGGGCCGCTGGCGATCTTCGTCGTCGAGGACAACCAGAAGCTCCAGGACATCTTCCGCGAGCGGTTCAAGCAGTTGGGGTTCCGGGTGCTGATCTCCCGGGACGCCGACCAGGCGCACAAGCGGTACTTGCAGGCGCCGTACCACGCCCTGCTGGTGGACGGCCGGACGGCCGGGCTGGACGGGCTGGAGGCGTTCAAGCGGGTGACCAAGGAGGCCCACGGGATGCGGCTGGACCTGGCCGCAGTCCTGTTCCTGGACGCCGGCCAGAAGGCGTGGGCGGACGAGGCCCGCGCCCTACCCGGTGCGACGGTGTTCACCGACGACCCGACGATGAAGCAACTGACCCGCGCGCTGCGCGAGTCGATCCCGGAGTTGCGCAGGCAGAAGGTGGCGGAGGAGTAGCGGTCCGGCCGCAGGTCGGACCGGTGGAGCGCTCTACCGACCGGGAATCGGCCGGCCCATCCGCTTCAAGATTTGCTTCATGTCGTCCCAGCACTCGTTCTTGGCCCGTTTCTCGTCCGTGCCCGTCAGCCGCAGCAGGTACGACGGGTGGTACGTGCACATCACCGGGATGCCCTTGTAGTCGTGGAACCGGCCGCGGAGCTTGCCGATGCCGAGGCTGCTGCCAAGCACGTTCTGCGACGCCACCGCCCCTAAACAGCAGATGTATCGCGGGTTCACCAATTCAATCTGCTGCTCGAAGTAGTCGCGGCAGTTGGCGCACTCCTGCGGGCTGGGGGTGCGGTTCTGCGGCGGCCGGCACTTGAGTGTGTTGCAGATGTAGACCTCGTCCCGCCGTAGCCCCATTGCCGCGATGATCTTGTTGAGCAACTGCCCGGCGGCGCCGACGAACGGCTCGCCGAGCCGGTCTTCGTCTCCGCCGGGTGCCTCGCCGACGAAGCACAGCTCCGGCGACACCGGCCCGACGCCGAACACCGTCTTCGTCCGGGTAGCGAACAGTTCCTTACAGCGATCGCACTTCGAGACCTGATCGGCCAATACGGCGAGCGCCTGCCGGCGGACGTCGAGTTGGTCGCCGACGGCGGGAGCGGAAGGGGCGGTGGTGGGAACTGCCGGTACGAAGGTGATCTCGTTCCGCCGGTCCGCGACGAACTCGATCCCGGCGGCCTTGAGCGCGTCGAGGTGGCGCTTGACCTGTCGGGCGGCGTCGGTCATGGCTCTTACTCCCCTCTCCCCTTGGGGGAGAGGGGCCGGGGGGTGAGGGGTGGGCTGATGGAGTCGTGAAG
>DASSAT010000188.1:0-3275 GCA_035699305.1 Fimbriiglobus sp.
CGACGCGGTCGTCTTCGCCACCGGGTCCGCGCCGTTCGTTCCGAGGATCGACGGGCTGAAGTCGCCCGGCGGCAAGCCGAAGCCCGGGGTGTTCGCGTTTCGCACGGTGGACGACTGCGCCGCCATGCGGGCCTACGCCCGACCAGCAGCCGGCGCGGTGGTGATCGGCGGCGGGTTGCTCGGGTTGGAGGCGGCCAAGGCGCTCTGCGACCTCGGGCTGCACGTCACGGTGCTGCACAACACCGACACCCTGATGAACGCCCAGCTCGACCGGCTCGGCGGCGAGTTCCTGCGCCGGGCCGTCGAGAAGATGGGCCTGTTCGTCCGCACTGACGCGGCGACGCAAGAGGTCGTCGGCGAGCACCGAGCCGAGGCGGTCCGCTTGGCCGACGGGTCCGTGATCCCCGCCGACCTCGTCGTGCTGGCCTGCGGTATCGTTCCGCGGGTCGAGGCGGCGAAGGCGTCCGGCGTCCCGGTGAATCGCGGCGTCGTGGTCAACGACCGGCTGGCGACCCCGGCCCCCGGCGTCTACGCACTCGGCGAGTGCGCCGAGCACGACGGCAAGGTGTACGGCCTCGTCGAGCCGATCTGGGAACAATGTTCGGTCCTCGCCGACGTGCTGACCGGGGCGAACCCGAAGGCCCGCTACGCCGGCTCCAAGGTGTACGCCCGGCTCAAGGTCGCCGGGGTCGAAGTAGCGAGCCTGGGCCTGGTCGAGGCCGAGCGCGACACCGACGAGGTGATCCAGGTGATCGAGGACCGCAAGGGGGTCTACCGCAAGCTGATCGTCCGCGACGGCAAGCTGGCCGGGGCGATGCTGGTCGGCTGCGCCGCGGCGGCCCCGGCCCTGGTGCAGCTCTTCGACCGCGACGAGCCGCTGCCACCGAACCGGCTGGACGTGCTCGCCTCCCCCGGCGGCTGCTCGGCGGTCGCCGACGACCCGGAGGTGTGCAACTGCCACCACGTCACCGAATCGACGCTGGTGGAGGCGATCCAGAGCGGCTGCACGACGCTGGCCGCCCTCTCCGACTGTACCCGGGCCGGGACCGGGTGCGGCTCCTGTCGCGGGCAACTCGCCGGACTGGTCCTGAAACACGCCGGGCGCGCGGAAGTCGCATCCTGATCCACGGAGCGCGTCGTTGGCCTGAGCGATCCCCAGTTTGTCGCGGCAGTGTCATCGAAGTTCGGAAGGCGTTCACCACAAAGGCACAAAGGTCACACAAAGACACACGAAGAGAAGAAGAAAGCCCGGTCTTCCTTTGTGTCTCTTTGTGTGACCTTTGTGCCTTTGTGGTGAACGCCTTGGGACGGGCCGTCGCCGGACCTGCGGGGCGAAACTGGGGATAACACAGATCGTTGGCGAGTACCCTTTCCGATCCGGTCTGGTAGCATGTCAGCCGCGACGAACCGATCCCCCGGCCGCGGAGTGACACCCGATGAACGCCCGATCGCTTCTGACGCTCTTCGCATGCCTTTCTCTGACGGCCGCGCAGGCCGCCGACCCGCCCAACAAAGTCCGCGAGATGCAGGTGAAGCCGACGGACGACTTCGAGCTGACCGGCGACGGGTCCAACGCGGCGTGGGCGAAGGCCAAGTGGGAGCCGCTGCACAAGCGCGGCGACGGCGCCCCCTACGAGACGCGGGTCAAGGTGCTGTACTCCAAGACGGGCGTCTACACCCTAATGGACGCGACCGACAAGAAGCTGACGGCCACGATGACGAAAGACTTCGACAACCTGTGGACGGAGGATGTGTTCGAGGTCTTCCTGTGGCCGGACGAGCGCGACCCGGTGTACTTCGAGTACGAGATCTCGCCGCTGGGGGCGGAGCTGCCGATCCTGATCCCGAACCTAGGCGGGAAGTTCCTGGGCTGGCGGCCGTGGCACTACGACGGCGGACGCAAGACCCGCAAGGCGACCGCGGCCGTCGGCGGCGACAAGAAGTCCGGTGCGGCGGTGACGGGCTGGCGGGCGGAAGTGTTCATCCCGTATGAGCTGCTCAGCCCGCTGCGGAACGTCCCGCCGAAGGCCGGCACCCGCTGGCGGGCGAACTTCTACCGCATGGACTACGACGGCGGCAAGCAGACGAGTTGGGACTGGTCCCGGGTCGGCCCGAGCTTCCACGAGTACCGCAAGTTCGGGACGCTGGTGTTCGAATAGCCGGCTCGACAGCGAGTACCGGCAACCAAGAACAATCATCTGAGAGGCCGTTTCGAGATTCAGGTTTTGGTCGTTTGCGAGGCCGCCGGAGCAGGTCGTCATCCTTGTTCTTGTCGGGCAGGTCGAAGCGAGACATGCGAAGGATCATGGCACTGAGGATCCAGGTCTCGCTGCTCTTGGGGTTGTGTTCATAGTCCTTCGCCAGCCGCCGGTATCGGCCGAACCACCCGAACGTCCGCTCCACGATCCACCGCCACTCCTGCACCTCGAACGTCGTCTGACCGGGCCGCTTGCTCACGATGTCCAGCACCCACCGGCAATGTTCGGCGACCCAGGCGGCGAACGCCTTGTACCCGGCGTCCGCCCACACCCGGGCCAGCCGCGGGAGCAGTTCGCCACACCGGCCGATCACCTCCTCGGCCCCGTCCCAATCCTGGACGTGGGCCGGCAGGACCGCCAACCCCCAGATCAGCCCGAGGGTGTCAACCAGCACGTGCCGCTTGCGGCCGGCGACCTTTTTTCCCCCCGTCGTACCCCGTGGGGCCGCCGGCCTCGGTCGTCTTGACCGTCTGAGTGTCGAGGATGCCGGCACTGGGGGTCGGCTCCTTGCCGAGAGCGTTGCGAACCTGGGTCCGCAGGGCGGCGTGGACCTGCTCCCAGACCCCGGCGTCCCGCCAGGTGGAGAAGTAGTAGGAGACGGTCTTCCACGGCGGGAAGTCGTGCGGCAGCATCCGCCAGGTGCAACCGCCCCGGGCCAGGTACAGGATGGCGTTGACGATCTCGCGCAGGGGGTAGGTGCGGGGCCGGCAGGTAGTCCCGTCGCCCTGGGGGAACAGGTGCTCGATGGTGTCCCACTGGAAGTCGGTGAGGTCACTCGGGTATCGCTTCCGCGTGGTGGTGTTCAGGCCCGGAAGGTAACATGGACCACGGCCACAGCAAAAGACTACTTTCTAGACAGCCTTGCTCTGTTGAAAACCTCGTCGTCGGGTGGCCCTGTCTTCAGCCCGAAGGGCTGGGAGTTCTCAGCCCAGGGCAACGCCCTGGGGAGGAGGCCAACCGCTCCGCAGCCCTGAAAGGGCGACACACGGCCACGCTGTCCCGCCCTTTCAGGGCTCG
>DASSAT010000189.1:0-7605 GCA_035699305.1 Fimbriiglobus sp.
GACCCCGGCGACAAGCAACTGGGCGAGCTGCTCCGCTCGCTGGACCTCGTGGACGCGGACTCGCTCGACGCCCTGTGGGCCGAGGCGCAGCGGCAGCTGCGGCCGCTGCGGCGGGTGCTGCTGGCCAGCGGGGCGGTCACGCTCTACCAGCTCGCGCTGATCGAGGCCGGCAACCTCGACGCCCTGGTGCTCGGCCGGCTGCGGGTCGTGGACCGCCTCCGCGTCACCCCGCGGGAGTCGGCCTACCGCGTCTTCGACCCCGACCGCGGCGCGGTCTTCCTGCTGCGGCACCTGGCCGAGGCGGAGATGGAGGACGCGGTCCGACCGGACGAGTTCCGCCAGCGCTTCGCCGCGGCACGAGATGCAGCCCACCCGAACCTCGCCGCCACCGTCGAGGTATTGGAGATCAACGGCCGGCCTGCGGCGCTTCAGGAGTGGCTGACCGGCCCGCCCAGCGGCGACTGGCCGCCCGAGGCCGCCACCCCCGGGGCGTGGGTCAAGCTGCTGGCCGACGCCGCGGGCGCCCTCGACGCCGCCCACCGGGCCGGGCTGGCCCACGGCCGACTCACCGCCGATTCGTTCCTCATCACGCCGGACGGATCGCTCAAGGTGACGGGGTTCGGCGAGCCGCCCTGGCTGGCCGGGATCGGCTCGGCCGACGCGACCCCGGCGGCCGACCTGCGGGCGCTGGGCAAGGTGGCGTTCGGCTGGACGCAGATCGGTCAGCCGGCGGGCCGGCGGCGGAAGAAGCCGTTCCCCGAGTCGCTGCTGGCGGTGGTCCGCCGCCTGGAGGCCGACGCCCAGACGCCGATGGCCGACACCGCCACGGGCACGGCACCATACCGGACCGCGGCCGACCTCGCCGCCGACCTGGCCCGGCTGGCGGCCCTCTTCCCGTGCCCGGCCGACGCCTGGGAGAAGTTGGTCCGCCACGCCGCCGAGCACGTCCCCGGGGACGCGGATGCGGAACTGAGGCAATCGGCGTAAATGTGTAGTCCGCTCGCTCCGCGAGCGGTCTTCGCCGATCCGCTCGCGGAGCGAGCGGACTACACTCCCCTTGCTCCCTGGTTTGCCGAACCGATACGATTCCTACTTCATACACCGGGCACGGACGTTCCCGCGCGGGCGGACGGAATCCGCCAATCTCTCCGAGGTCGTACTCCGTCTGGTCAGGTGGGAAACATGGTCAACCGCGGGGCAGACCCATCCGGCCGGCCGCCGCCCGGCGGCGCTCCGTCGCCGGAGGACCACCCCCTCGTCGCCGCGTTCAACGACCTCCGGGACGAGCTGATTAGTACCCTCGTTTATCTGCTCGGCAATCGGGACGATGCGCTGGACGCCGCCCAGGAAGCGTTCCTGAAGTGCTGGCGTGCCCGGGCGTCCCTGTCGGAGGTCCACAACCTCCGCGCTTGGATCTTTCGGGTCGGCATGAACACCGCCCGCGACCTCCAGCGCAGTGCCTGGTCGCGTCGGGTCAAGCCGATGGTCGGAGAGGAGCTGACGTTGGCCGCCAAAGACCTCGCCCCCGGGCTGGCGCTGGAGGACCAGGAGGCGCTCGACCGGCTGCGGAAGGCCATCGGCGAGCTGCGGCCGGAGGAGCGGGAGGTTTTCCTGCTGCGGCAGAACGGGGAACTGACCTACGAGCAGATCGCCGAGGTCCGCCAGGCGCCGGTCGGCACGGTGAAGACGCAGATGCGGTCGGCGCTCATCAAGCTACGAAAGGTGCTCAACCCGCACGAGCCGTCGGAGACCGGTTCGTCGCCGACATGAGGTCGGGCTTGCTCAGGCCACCCCGTCGCCCGTTGGTGCCGGGAGGAGTGCATCCGAATGCTGCCCTGCGACCGCTACCAGGACCGCCTGCTCGACCACCTGTACGGGCTGCTTGAGCCGTCGGAGGCCGACGCGCTGGAGGCGCACCTGGCCGGGTGTCCCAGCTGCGCCACGGCGCGCGAGCAGGCCGCCCGGTGGGGCGGACTGATCGCCTCCGCCGCTCGGTTCGAATTCCCGACCGTCCGCTTCGTCCCCCCTGAGGAGGCCGCCGTCCCGGCCGGGGCGGCGGGACGGCCGACACCGCGGAACACCGTCCACCGGGCTTGGCTCCAGTGGGTCGTAGCGGTCGGCCTGTTGCTGGGCGTGGTCGGCCTCGGCGGCGGGACCGCCCGCGACCTCGCCGGATACATCCGCTTCAAGCCGCAGGTGGACCAGCAGTACGCCGCCCTGCGTCAAGCGAACGAGGAGAAGGAGCGGCTGACCGCGGAGTACCGCGGCGCCCAGGACCGGGTCGCCAAGAGACTGACCGCTGCCGAGAAGGCGCACGACGAGTTGCTCCAGCGGTGGGCGAAGGACGAGGGACAGCTGGTCGCCGAGCGGACAGCCCGGCCGCTGACGATCTTCCTCAGCGGCCCCTCGACGGCCATCCCCGGCGCGCCGAACTCTTACGCCGTCCTGGTCCACGACCGCGCCGACAAGCCCCGGCCCGCGGCCGTCGAGGCCAAGGTCCGGGACGCTGCCGGCCGCACCCTGTTCGACACCACGTTCGAGACCGACGGCACCGCCGGGCTAAAGCCGAACGACGGAGGCCGGCTCCGCAACGACCTGTCGCTCCCCGCCTCGCTGTGGGAGAGGGTGACGCCAGGGGCCGAGCTGTTCCTCACCCTCACGGCGACCGACGCGGCGACGAAGGAGAAGGCCGCCGTCACCGAATCGTTCCGGCTGCTGGAGCCGGTCTACACGACGTTCCTGGCGACCGACAAGCCGATGTACCGGCCGGGGGAGACGGTCTACTTCCGGTCGCTGACGCTCGACCGCGCCCGGTTCCTGCCGCCGGCCCGCGACCTGAACCTGACGTTCAAACTGATCGGCCCGAACGGCCTGCCGGTCAGCGGTCTGGCCCTCACCGGCCGGCCGATGCCGGTCGCCCCCGACAACTTCGCGCCGGTGCTCGGGCCGGACGGGAAGCCGGTCCGCGGCGTCGGGACCGGGGCGTTCACCCTGCCGGCCACCCTTGCCGGCGGGGCATACACAGTGACCGTGGCCGAGGGGTCGTCCGCGAAGCCTCTCGCCACGCGGCAGGTGCTCGTCAACAACTACGCCCCGGACAAGCTGGAAAAGACGCTGGACTTCGACGCCCGGTCCTACGGCCCCGGCGACCCGGTTCAGGCGAAGGTCGAGGTCCGCGATCAGGGGAAGCCCGCGGCCGACGTGCCGCTGAAGATCAAGGTTATGGTCGATGGCAAGGAAGTCGCGCCGGACGTCGCCCCGGCGAAGACCGACGCCGCCGGCAACGCCGCGGTCCGCTTCACGTTGCCGAAGGCGGACGCGATCAGGTCCGCCACGCTGACCGTCACCGCGACCACGAAGGCCGGCACCCCGGAGGCGCTCGTCCGGCCGGTCCCACTTGCCACGCGCACGCTCCACGTCGAGTTCTTCCCCGAGGGGGGCGACCTCGTTCTCGGCGTGCCCAACCGCGTCTACTTCCGGGTCACGACGACGACCGTGCCGGGTAAGCCGGCCGACGTGACCGGTATCCTGACCGACGGCACAAAGACGATCTGCGAGGTCAAGACGCTCACCGACGCCGAGCACCCCGGCGTCAACCAGGGATTGGGCGTGTTCACGTTCACGCCGGAGCCGGGCAAGCGCTACGCGGTGCAACTCAGCCGGCCCGTCGGGGTGATTCAACCGACGGCCGCCCCGTTCGCCGCTGCGGTCGGCGTCGTCGCGGCAACGCCGCTGACGGGCTACGAACTCCCGCCAGCGAAGGCCGACGGCGTGGTGCTGAACGTACCGGACGGCGTGGCGGAGCCGGGCGACAAGCTGCGGGTCAACCTCTGGTCCGTCGGCAAGAAGCGGTCGGTATTGATAGGGGCGTACACGCGCGGCCGGCCGGTCGCCCATCAGCGGGCCGTGCTGGAGCCGGGCCGGCCAACAGAACTGACCCTCGATCCGGGCGGCGCGAAGCTCGGCGGGGTGACGCGGGTCACGGTGTTCGAGGAGCCGGCCGACGCTGAGGGTCGGGTCAGCCTCAAGCCGGTCGCCGAGCGGCTGGTCTACCGGCAGCCGGGCGAGTTCCTGAAACTCCGCTTCGACGCGACGCGACCCGGCGGCAAGCCGCGCGGCGGGGCGTTCGCCCCCGGCGAGCCGGTCGAGCTGACCGTCCACGCTTACGACGAGACTGGCCGGCCGAAGCCGGCGATCCTGTGGGCGGCGGTGGTCAACCAGAGCGTCCTGGCGATGGCTGACGAGAAGACCGAGCGGCTGATGCCGACGCACTTCCTGCTCGGCGGCGAGGTGCAGAACGGCGAGGAACTGGAGCACGCCGACTTCCTGCTGACCGACCACCCGAAAGCGGCGGCCGGCTTGGACCTGCTGCTCGGCACCCAGGGCTGGCGGCGGTTCGCCGAGCAGGCGCCCGGCGAGTTCCGGGCGCGGCACGGCGAACAGGCCGAGGCGGTGCTGGTGGCGATGGGCCTGCCCGCCGGCGGCGGGCCGGTCTGGCGGACCGACGCTCGGCGGGTGTTCAACGAGTACTGGCCGAAGTACGAGGCGGCGGTCGCCGAACTGGACGCGGCCGACAAGGACCGGCGGACGGGCGAGTCCGTCGCCGCGACGCGGGAGAAGCTGACTACTGCGGAGCTGACCTACAACTCCCGGCTGAACGCGATCGAGCAGGCGGCGCCGGACCTGCTGTTCTTCTACGAGTCGATGGAGTCGCGGCGGCCGTGGCTGCCGGTGACGCTGGGCCTGGCCTTCGGTGGCGGGCTGGTGCTGCTGGCGGCGCGGTTCGTTCGCCGGCGCGAACCGGAGCGGGCGCCGCTGATGGTCGGCGCCGTCGGGCTTCTGGGGCTGGGCCTGTTCCTGTTGTTCGCCGCGTGGTACACCGGCCGGGGCGACCGGGGCTGGCGAGCCTACGCCAACAACACCCGCCCGATCTGGGTCCAGCAGTTCCCCCCGCAGCCCGCCCCGCAACTCAATCAGATTCCTGCGAAGCGTGTCTTTGAAGGCAATGCGGGAGGAATTAAACAGCCCATACCGCTTCGGGGTCTCCCGCCCGCGCCGCCGGGGGTCAAGGCGTTGCCGCCCGGCGAACCGCGCGGCCCGCAGCCCGAGAAGGTTAACCAGCCGTCGCCGCTCGGCCCGCGGCTCAACTCGGACCTGTTCAAGGTCCGCATGGAGGCCAAGCGAGGAGTACGGAAGCTCAGCGACGCTGAGCAAGCTGGGCTGGGCTTAATCGCGGCGTCCCCGAAGCTGCCCCCGCCGATGGTCGTGCGCGAGTACGCCCACCAGCGGCCGACCCCCACGCCTGGCGCGACCCGCACCGACTTCACCGAGACCCTCCTCTGGCAGCCGGTGATCGTGCTGCCGCAGGACGGCAAGGCGACCCTGGCGTTCGACCTCAGCGACGCCGTCGCCGGCTACCGGGTGCTCGTCGCCGGGCACACGCTCGACGGCCGGATCGGCGCCGTCACCGGCACCATCGAGGTCCGCAAGCCGCTCGCGGTCGAGCCGAAGCTGCCGCAGGAAGTGAGTTCCGCGGACAAGATCGACCTGCCGGTCGGGCTGACCAACGGGACCGGCGAGCCGCACACCGCTGGCGTCGCCCTGACCCTGGACGGGTTCGCCGCCGACGGCCCCGGCAAGTTCGCCGTCAAGGTTCCGGCCAACGGCGGCGGCCGGCACCTCGTCCGGCTGACCCCGACGCGGTCCGAGGGCGAGCTGGCGGTCACGGTCAACGCTACCGCCGGGCCGGGCCTCTCCGACTCGGTCCGGCGGACGACGAAGGTGGTCGCCGATGGCTTCCCGTTCGAGGGGGCGAAGTCCGACCTGCTGGAGCAGCGGACCGAGGCGACGGTCCGACTTCCGAAGACGTGGACGCCGGGGACGCTCAAGGTGACGGTGACGGTCTACCCGAACACGCTCGCCGAGTTGCAGGCCGGGCTGGACGGGCTGATGCGCGAGCCGCACGGCTGTTTCGAGCAGTCCTCGACGGCCAACTACCCGAACGTGCTCATCACCGAGTACCTGCGCCAGACCGGCCGGGCCGCGCCGGACCTCAGCCGCCGCGCCCGCGAGCTGATGGACCGCGGCTACGCCAAGCTGACCGGGTACGAGTGCCCGAAGACCGGCTCCGCGGCGAGGTGCGGCTACGAGTGGTTCGGTGCCGCCGACCGGCCGCACGAGGCGCTGACCGCCTACGGGCTGATGCAGTTCACTGACATGGCCCGGGTCTACCCCGTGGACCCGGCGATGCTGGCCCGGACCCGGCAATACCTGCTCGACTGCCGCGACGGCCACGGCGGGTTCACGCGCAGCGGCCGGGCGCTGGACTCCTTCGGCCGGGCGCCGGAGCACATCACCAACGCCTACATCGTCTGGGCGCTGACCGAGGCCGACCGCGGCACCGACCTGACGCAGGAGATCGACGCCCTCTTGGCCCAGTCGAAGGGCGACGGCCCCGGGGCGAAGGACCCGTACTTCCTGGCGCTCCTGGCGAATGCGCTCTTGAACCGTGGCCGGCAGGCGGAAGCGGTGGAAGTGCTCACGACCCTGGCCGAGATGCAGGCGGCCGACGGCAGCGTCCCCGGAGCCAAGACGAGCATCACCAACTCCACCGGCCGGGCGCTGGCGATCGAGACGACCGCCCTGGCCCTCCTCGGCTGGCAGAAGGCCAACCGCCCGGACCGGTTCCTCGGCAACGTGCAGAAGGCGGTCCGGTGGGTGTGCGGCCACCGCGACGGGTCCGGGGTGTTCGGCTCCTCCCAGTCCACGATCCTCGCACTCAAGGCACTGATCGCTTATGCCAAGGCGAACGGGACGGCCGCCGAGTCGGGGCAGCTCAAGGTGAGCGTCGGCGGCGAGGTGGTAGCCACGCGGGAGTTCTCCGGCGCCGCGCCCGGCCCGGTCGAGGTCGAGATCGCGGACGCCGAGAAGCGGTTCAACCCCGGCGACACCGTGGTCCGGCTGGAGACGACGGCCGCGAAGGCGCTGCCGATGTCCGTGGCCTGGAGTTGCCGGACCGAGCGGCCGGACAGTTCGCCCGAGTGCGCGGTGAGGCTGGGGACCAAGCTGGCGCGGGCCGAGGTCGAGGAGGGGGACTCGGTGCGGCTGACCGTGACGGTCGAGAACGTGCGGGAGACGCCGCAGGGGATGACGGTTGCGATCGTCGGCCTGCCGGCCGGGCTGAAGCTGCCGGAGGACCAGAAGCAGCTCAAGGGCTTGACGGCGGCGCCCGCCCCCGGGGCCGAGCCGGCGGTGAGCTACTGGGAGACGCGCGGCCGCGAGCTGATCCTGTACTGGCGTGGGCTGGCCCCGCAGCAACAAGTGTCGCTCGGGGTGGACCTGATCGCCGCGGTGCCAGGCGAGTACCGCGGCCCGGCGAGCCGGGCGTACCTGTACTACGACGCCGACCACAAGCACTGGGTCGAGCCGGTGTCCGTCAAAGTTCGCGCGAAGTAGCTCCTCTTTCGTAGGGTCAGTAGTTCCGATTCGGAGTCTCTAGGGAACTTTCGCCCGATGTCCTTTGTGGTGTAGAAGTTCCGTTCGGTGATGTGGTGGGTTATTGCGGGGTGTGTCCGGGCAGCCTCCGGTTGCGGTTGTCGCGTCGAA
>DASSAT010000190.1:0-8077 GCA_035699305.1 Fimbriiglobus sp.
CTATCCCAGCACCGGCTCCGCGCCCGGTTGCAGGTCGTCCACCTGCATCTCGACCGACCGGTAGCCGTTCCACTCGTTCACCCGCGGGGTGAACGCCAGGCAGCACCCGCCGCCGGCCGACATTAGCTCGTCGAGTCGGTCGCCCATCCCCCACGCCACCGCGCGGACCGTCGTGCCGCCCTGCCGGACGCGGAAGCTCAGGTGCCTTTCGCCGGTGCCGATCCGCCTCGGGACGCCCTCGACCGCCAGCCCGGACGCCAGGAACTTCGGTCGCGGGTTGTCCGCCCCGTATGGCTCCAGCTTGTCCAACTCGTCCATCAGCCCGAAGGTCAGCGCCGCCAGCGGCACCTCCGCGTCGAGCACCAGGGCCGGCGTCGGCGGCTCGCCCGCGAACCGCTTCTCCGCGACCCGCACAAACAATTCCCGCAGGGCGTCCAGCCGCGACGGCCGGACCCGGAACCCCGCGGCCGCGGCGTGACCGCCGTGCGTGACCAACTCGGCCGAGCACGCTTCCAGCGCCTCGTGCAGCGCGAACCCCGCGACCGTCCGCCCCGACCCGGGGGAGGGCGCGTCTCCGTCCTTGAGCGCGGCGATGAGCACCGGCCGGGCGTACTGCTCCGCCAGCCGCGACGCGACGATGCCGATGACGCCGGGGTGCCACTCCGACTCCGGCCGGCCGAGCACGATCCCCGCCGCGGAGTCATACCCCTGGGCCTCGACGATGTCCTTCGCATGGGCGGTGATCTTGCGCTCGATCGTCTGCCGCTGCTGGTTGAGGCTCTCCAGGTACTCGGCCAGCTCGCGCGCCTTGACCGGGCTGGTCGTGGTGAGCAGTTCGATCACCAGCCGGGCGCACTCCAACCGACCGGCGGCGTTGAGCCGCGGGGCGAGCCGGAAGCCGATGTCCTCGGCTTTGAGTGGCTTGCCCTCGCCGAGCTTGGCCGCCTCGATGAGCGCCTTCAGTCCGACCGACGGCCGACGGGCCAGCCGCTCCAGCCCGTGCCGCACCAGCGCCCGCGTCTCGTCGCGCAGCGGCATCACGTCGGCCACCGCCCCGAGCGCGGTTAGCCCCAGCCCATCCAGCAGGAACTCGCGCAGTTCCGGCGTCACCCGCTCGCCGCCGCTGGCGCGCTTGGCGATCTCCCAGGCGAGCTTGAACGCGACCCCGGCACCGCACAGCCCGCCGTGCGGGTAGCCCGACCCCGACAGCCGGGGGTGCACCAGCACCGCGGCCGGCGGCAGGTCGTCCTTCATCTCGTGGTGGTCGGTGACGATCAGCTCCAGCCCGAGCCGGTTCGCTTCTTCCGCCTCGCGCACGCTGGTGATGCCGCAATCCACCGTGACCACCAGCGACACACCCGACCCGGCCAGCTGCCGGACGGCTTCCAAGTTCAGCCCGTACCCCTCGTCCAGCCGGTTCGGGACGTAGAACTCCGGCTCGGCCCCAAGCAACTTCAACAGCCCGAGCAGCAGCGCGGTGCCGGTCGTGCCGTCCACGTCGTAATCGCCGTAGACGCAGACCCTGCGGCCGTCGGCGACAGCCCGCACGATCCGTTCGGCGGCCTCGGTCGCCCCTGGCAGCAGGTCCGGCGCGTGCAACCCGGACAACGGCGCGTCGAGGAACGCCCGCGCCGTGGCCGCGTCGGCGACGCCGCGGTTGAGCAGAAGCTGGGCGACCACCTGCGAGGTCTTGGCCGCGGACGCCAACCGGCCGGAGGTGGCCGGGTCAGCGGGCCGGAGCTGCCACGTCTTCCGGGCGGACGGCAATGGGCACCCGACGGGGGCAAGGGGTCCGAGAACTACCACATTAGTGCGATCGCGGCCCACGCCGACAAGGTCAAACCGCCCGGGTTAGAGCGCTTTTCGGGATCGTGTAGCGGGTCTTGAGTGTAGTAGGCACACACCGTGTGCCGTCGAAGCTAGACGGCACACGGAGTGTGCCTACTACACTTACCGCTACACCAGCGTGAAACGCGCTCTAGCCGCGAGGCGAAGCCGAGCGCCGCCGCTACGACCCGCTCCGGTGGCGTGGTCCCCGTGCCCGGCCGGGTCGCGGTGACGTGCGCGATGGTCGTATCCGGCACGGCAGACTGACGGCTGAAGCCGAACTCGTTTTTTTTTAGCCGCGGTGTGGGGGTCTGATTTCGCGGCGGACGATGCACCTTCCGAGACTTCGGTCCCGGCCGTCACCAGGCCCGGTGGCGCGGGAGAAGGACGGTCCCGAAGCGAGCGGCCGGCTGCCCGCCGGCCAAGGATCCGCGCTCCCTCAGGTGTTGGAGGTGACAGCTCGTGAATGCGGCTTACCTGTTGATGAGCCTGACCCTGTCGGCGGGCCAGGAGACCCCGCCACCCGCCGCCCCGGTGCCGGCCCCCGCCGTCGTCGCGCCCGCCCCGACCTGGCCGTCGCCCGCCTACGGCGTCATGAACGGCGGCTGCTCTAGCTGTGGCGCCGGCATCGCCCCCGGCTGCTCCGACCCCTGCCCGTGCGGGGGTCGCAAGGGACTCTTCGGCCGCCGCAAGGGCGACTGCGACTGTAGCCCGAAGAAGGACCGCCGCCGGCTCTTCCACGGGTTCACCACCTCCGCCTGCGACGACTGCGGCAAGGATCGCGGCGGGCTGCTTAGCCGGCTCAGCGCCCGGTTCCAGAAGGGCGACGACGGCTGCGACGCCGGCTGCGGAACCGTCGGCGGGTGCGGCGCCTCGATGTGGGGCGGCCCGTCGATCGGCGGCTGCGCTCTGCCGCCGGTCCCGTCGTATGCCCCGCCGGGCGCCACCCCAGCCCCGGCCCCGCAGCCGATGGAGAAGCCGAAGGAGACGCCCAAGGTGTCCGGCACCACCACCAACGTCAGCCTGAGGCTCCCGGCTCCAACTCTGATCCCGGCCCCGACTCCGGTGCCGGTGCCGGCGATCCCGGTCCTGGCGGACAAGAAGAGTCCGTTCTGACGGGCATGTCGGACCGCCCGATCGCCGCAGGACGGGCAACCGGAACTGCCCCGGTTGCCCGTCCTGCGGCGTTTCCGGGACGGGCGACCCCGCCCGGCGGAAGGTGCTAGGATGAGGCGAGGGCGGCGAACCGGACGGCGCGTCGGGGACCACGATGATCACCGAGGCATCAAGCGCGGGGGGCGACCTCGCGCCGAAGATCGCCAAGCTGGTCGAGGAGAAGGGCTGGAATCAGGAGGACTTCGCCCGCATCTCCAACCTCAACCGGCACACGGTCCGGCTGATCCTCCACGGCGGCCGGAAGCGCCGGCTCCGCAACGCCACCGTCAGCCAGTGCGCCGAGGCGCTGGGCCTGACGGTCAACGAGCTGCGCACGCTCCCGCTCGATCGCCTCTTGATGCGGATGCACGGCAAGGTGCCGGCCGACGAGGAGGCGCTCAAGCTCCTCTACGACCGCGCGACGCTGCCGGAGTTGGTGAGCTGGCTCCAGCGCAACCCGGACCGCGCCGCCGAGCTGCGGCCGGACGAGATCGAGGAGCTGCTAGAGATGCAGGCCCCCGGCGGCCCGATGGAGCGGCTGGGGGTGGAGCACTTCGTCGAGCTGATCGAGCGGCGGCGGACGCTGACGGCCCAGGTGCGGATGATCGCCGGCACCGAGTACCTGGAGACGCTGGAGACGCTGGTCGGGCTGATGTTTGACAAGGTCAACGCCGGCCCGCCGCGGCCGGAGAGGGGCCGGCGGTAACTAGCTCTCCTCCCGCCGGCCCGGCATCGTTTGCAGCAACGCCCGCAGCACCGCGTTCACCGCATCCGACTGCTGGAACGCGGCGGCCACTTCCGGCTCCAACACGACCAGTCGCCCGCCCTTCTTGAGGTCTGCGGCAAACCGGTTCGGCTTAGCCTGGCGGTAGTCGAACTGGTACTCGTCCCGCAGCTCGTCACTCACGGTCCCACCCTCCCACTCGAACTCCATCGCCGCTCCCGTGTCTGGAGTTCGCGGCCCTGGCCGTCATGCTCGCAGGTTATCACGGGAAGGAACGGGCGGGAAGGCGACGATCCCAGCCGGTCAGGTGCAGCGCCTGTTAGGCCCGTCTAGGCTGCTCGGTGGTTGCTGCCCCATATGCCAATCCCATAACGAACCCGAACCCGGCGGCGAACGGCCACGCCCATTCGGAGGACAGCGCCACCCACCAGAACCCGAGCGAGAAGATCGCCACCGCGATCGCTCCACCGAACCGCTCCAACCGATACCCCACGGCCACACTTACCAACAACGCAACAGTCAGTCCGATTGGATCCCAGCCGAGTTCGCTCGCGGCCCCAGACACGATTGCCCAGAGGATGCCCAGAACGAATCCGCCACGGATACCAACTCCGCGGTAACGACTCGGTCGCCACCACCGCAGGAAGTCGAGGGCGTATTCGACCATGCCGGGTGACGCCTCCGCCGCCTAACGTGGTATGGGTTAACCGGCGCGGTCCAATCCGTACCCTGCTAGCCGCGCCAGCCTTCGGCTGTCAGGCCAACTCTCGCCATTGGTCCCCGCAAGTTGTAGGTCGGGTCGAGTCTTCGAGGCCCGACGTGTCACCACTCGCCCGCCCAATGCCTGCTACTGGAAGCGAAGGCTGACCGACGGATTCCCGACTCGACGAAACTCGGCCAACTCGGGGTGATCTTCCAGATACAGCGATAGCCCTTTACCGTCCCAGGTGACGCGGGCGCGGGTGTAAACCGCATGCACTCCGCTATGTCGGAAACTGGCCCCGTATGACAGCACCATCGCCCGCGCCTCGGCCTCAAGCCGCGTAACCACTTCGCCGGTTTCCCGTAGGCGGTCACCGAACTCGCCGTCTAGTGCTTCCAGTAGGGGGCGGACCTGCTCCATAATTTCCACCCGTCGAGCGGCGTACTCGTCGTTGACCGCGACGGCCGTCGCGCGAGCGGATTGGAGCCTTTCCAGGCATTCGCCCAACTCCATCGGACCAACTCGAGGGCGCGATGGTGCCGCAACCCGTTGGTACTTCGCCCACGCGAGTTCGAACGTCGTCCGTGGCTCCGCGGTACCCTGAACCACCTGTGTGAACCTCTGCTGTTCGGAGGTGGTAGGCGTGAGAGTCCCGTCGGCCAGCGCGGCCAGCCAGTACCCGTACCGCGACAGCAGATCATGCTCGTCGTTGTCGAAGTCCCCGTCGGGGGGAACTGGGAACCCGCTCCTCTGAATCAGGGCCGTGTGTTCGGTGGGCAACCGGCTCATCACGTGACCCTCCGCGACCTGTCAAGTTATGTAGGGCGGGCCGGGTCTTCGAGGCCCACCGTCTTCCCGCTGACACCGCGGGCGGGCCCGGCTTCCGCCGTCACCCCGACCGCTTTCTCAAGATCAGATTCAACTCCAGTCCGATGATCATCTGGCCGGGGTAGAGGGCGACCTTGTGCAGCAGCGAGCGCAGCGGGGCGATCCGCCACACGAGGCTGGCCAGCCTCGCCAGCGGCGAGAACCGCACCCCGGCCACTTGCCCGCTCCGCAACTTCTGGTCGTAGTAGACCGAGAAGAAAGACTCGGACTCGTCGAACCCGGACGCCCGCGCCAGCCGCCGGTACGCCGACACCGGGTACTCGTTCTCGTTCACCAGTTCGTGCCGGTCTCCGCCTTTCCGGCTGCCCAACCCGAACCGGTCGAGTGCGTGCTTGAACACTCCGTGGGTCGGGTCGTTGAGCAGAAGCACCCAGCCCCCCGGCCGGATCACCCGGGCCAACTCGGACATCAGCCCCGGCAGGTCCGGCGAGTGGTGCGAGGTCGCCGACAACAGCACAACATCGAACACCCCGTTCCGGTACGGTAGCCGGTTCATGTCCCCGAGGACGACCTGGACGCCCGGCGGGCGTCCAGGCTCGTAACAGAAGAACAAGTTGGTTGCGTAGCACTCGCATCCCCGCTCCCGGAACACTTGCAGGAACGGGTAGTCGTGTTCCGCCCCAACTTCCAGGACCCTCTCCGAGCCGGTGATCCCGAGTTTGTCGAACGCGTAGCGGAAGTTGAGGTCGGTCGATCGGTAGTAGTTCTTCGCCGCGCCCTCTTCGCCCCGGATTCGGTCCTCGAACCGGGATACCTGCTCGACGGGCTGGAAGAGGAACGATTCCAGCGTCGGGTAGCGGCTCGGGTCCTCGCTCCGCATCCCGTCGATCTCGCGGACGACCGACTCGGCCGGCTCGTCCAGGGCGTTCACCGCGCCGTGCGGGCCGACGGACCAGGCGATCGCGCACGACGGGCACCGGACCGAGCCGTTATCTGCCACGAACGGCACCCGGTCGGCCGGACAGGCGGCACACCCGAGTACGTCCGTCGCCGTGTGCGTCACTTGCCCCATTCCCACACTCCTCCGCGCCACCTCACCGAGAATGAGGTTAACCGGCGCGGTCCGATCCGCGTCCCGTTAGTCTCTGGGCACTTGCCATTCGATCGCTCCCCCGGTGACAGCGCCGCCCACGGTCATCCACGGGAGCACAATGTACCATGCGGCAGCGGGCATGTTCGAATGGTAGAGCACTAACCCCAGTCCTGCCAGGAACCCGGCGACCCCGCCGCCCCACGCCCACCGGATGACGCTCTTGCGCGTCGCGTCCGGGTTGTGCTTGTCGAGCAGTCCCAACTGCGACCCTCCGCATGTCCCATCCTCCTCGTTCCCACGCTCCGCGTGGGAACGCACGGGGGCGACGCTCCGCGTCGCGGATAGCACCGCCTGGGAAGCTACCCAGACGTCCGTGAACGCTTCCGACTCGTGTAGGCCCGGGACGCAGAGCGTCCGAAGAGCGTTCCCACGCAGAGCGTGGGAACGAGAAGAGTTACCCCGCGTTGGTGCCGACGGTCTTGTAGTCCTCCATCGCCCGGGCTACCGCCAGCGGCAGCACCTTCTTCAGCCGACGGCCGCGGCGGATGTCCGCCCAGTTCTTGAGGATCATCTCCGCCTGCCGGCTGCCGGTCCGGGCGTGGTACTTCACGATCAAGGGGTGAATCCACTCGTAATCGACGTAGGTGCTGTCGATCACGGTCACGCTCTTGCCGTGCAGCTTGGCGGGGGCCTCGTTCTTCGGGTCGAAGACGAACAACTCGCCGCCGGTCATCCCGGAGCCGATCTCGTTCTCGATCGGACCCAGGATCAGCACGCGGCCACGGGTCATGTACTCGCAGGCGTACTTGCCGGCCGCCTCCGCGACGATCGTCGCCCCGCTGTTGCGAATGCCGAGGCGATGCCCGGCCCGCCCGCCGACGAATACGAACCCGCCGGTCGCCCCGTAGCCGACGTTGTTGCCGGCGACGCTCTGAATCTCCCCGCCGTACTCGGAGGCGGTGTAGTCGAGCGTCACCACCACCGTGCCGCCGGAGATGCCCTTGGCGACGCCGTCCTGGGCGAAGCCGCGCAGCTCCAGGTCCAGGCCGTTGACGCACCAGGCGCCGAAGCTCTGCCCGGCTTCCCCCTCGAAGCGGACCTGCACCGCCTTGTTGTTCGGCATCCCCTCCCGGCCATACAACTGCGCGATCCGACCAGCCGCGGTCGCGCCGACGGAGCGGTCCCCGTTCTTGATGCGGAACAACAGCGACGCGTTCTGCCCGGCGTCGATGGCGTCCTCGGCCGCCTCCAGGATGCGGGAGTTCAAGGGCGCCCGATCGACGTGGCACAGACCGCCGGGCTTGCCGTGCTGCGGGAACGTCTCGTCCAGCCGGGCCAGGGCCATGTCCGGGCGGATGAACTTCGCCACGTCCACCAGCGCCGGCCGGCCGGTCAGGTCTTTGCGGCGCTCCAGCAGGTCGCTGCGGCCGACGATCTCGGAGAGCTTCGTGAAGCCCATCGTGGAGAGCAGCTTGCGGACCTCCTCGGCGACGGTCAGCAGGTACGCCTTGGTGTGCTCCGGGTGCCCCTTGAAGATTTCCGGGCTGCCGGTGATCCCGGTCGGACAGTTCGGGATGTGGCACGATTTACACACAATGCACCCGACCGACACCATCAGCCCCTGGCCGAAGGTGAACTCGTCGGCCCCGAACAGGGCGTACTTGACCACGTCCTGCCCGGTCTTGATGCCGCCGCCGACCCGCAGCTTGACCGACTTGCGGATGCCGTTGGTCACCAGCGCCTGGTG
>DASSAT010000191.1:0-3835 GCA_035699305.1 Fimbriiglobus sp.
TTGAACTTAGGAACTCCCATGCGTCACTTCCAGGCCGCTGAAACTACTGGTAAGCCCCCTGTTGACCTAACAGGGGGCTTACGCCCCCCGCTCGCCAGGACAGCAGAGGATATTTGTACGGCCGCAGGAGTCATCGAGTGATCCCGTGGGCTGTCAAGACGAGACGGCACGGATTCTTGTAGGTCGGGTCGATTCTTCGAGTCCCGACGTGTTCCCGATGTCGGGCCTCGAAGACTCGACCCGACCTACAAGAGCGGCCGCTCACCGAGGTCGATGATACCCGAATAGCGGAGGAGTGCGAGGGGGGGGACTTGAACCCCCACGACCTTGCGGCCACTGGGTTCTAAGCCCAGCGCGTCTGCCGATTCCGCCACCCTCGCGATGCGGTCATGCTATCAGCCGCCGGAGCGTGGCCCAAGCGCGCCCGGCCTGGGTCGGCGCGGGACGTAGCTCTCCAGGTATTGCAAGATGTCCGGGTCGTCCTGGAGAGTGTCGTACCCGCGGTCCACCATCTCGGAAATCGCGTCGGCGTTCGACCAGCCGTTGAACTCCATCCGGTAGATGGCAGTGTACGCCCCGGTCCGGTGGACCCCGCGCATGCAGTGGATCAGCACCGCGCCGGCCTTCCGCCGCTCGCCGAGTACCTTCACATACTCACGGACGTTCGCCTCCACCGGGATGTGCCCGGTCGCGTCCGGCCCCCACGGCTCCGGGGTCAGCCGAATGTACTCGACCCCCCGCGACTGGCAGAACCGCTCCTCCGCTTTCAACTCCGGGTCCGGCTCCTTGTCGTCGCGCACGTCCCGGAACGACACCACCGTCTTGATGTCGAACTCCCGGAGCACCCGCCCCAGCCCGGCCTCGTCCATCTGGCCGCTGCGGTAGAGCTGCCCCGACTCGACCACCCGGAAGTTGCGGTAGCGGCCGTCCGTCCGGGTCTCGTACCCGATCGCCCCGACCACCACCCCGGCAGCGACCGCGGCCCCGAGCAGCGCGGACATCGACTGGATCATCAGCTCCCCTCAGGTCACGGTCGCAGGGCCATGCCGGGCGGCGTGGCCGGCCGCAACAGCCGGGCGCGCTCCCACAGCCACCGGGCGAGGCGGCCGAACACCCGCGGCAGCGGGCCGGGCGGGACCGGTTGCTGGTCGGCGAGGTTCGGCCGCAGGACGATCAGCACCAGCAGCGGGGCGTACCACAGCACGTACAGGCCGCCGCGGTCGGCGTACCAGAACTGCACCCCGAGCAGCACCGCGGTCGACACCGCCAGCAGGTGTCCGAGGTTGCGGACCGGCGGCCACAGGTACGAGGTGACGACGAACCCAGCATACAGGATGAACACCGGTAGCCGGTACGCCCAGTGGACGCCGACCCAGACGCTCTCGGCGGTCGGCACCCGCCACGGCTGCCAGTCGGACTGCACCAGCGCCCGCCGCACGCCCTCCGCCAGTTCGCCGGCCAGCCCCATCACCGCCAGCGTGGCCGCCAACCCCGCCACCCCGCCGACGGCCGCCCCGATCAGGAACCGGGAGCCGCCGCGACCGCGGTAGAACTGCGCCCACACCGGCAGCAGCAACAGCGGGAAGAACGCCGTCCCCGCGGCCAGGCCGATTAGCGCCCCCGCCACGGTCGGGCGGCGGAACGAGTAGATCGCCCAGACGATCAGCGCCGCCGGCCAGACGTGATGCGCCTGCCCGATCAGGAACGCGGTGTACGGGACCAGCAAGTACAGCACCCCGGCCGCGACCCCGGTCGGCAGGTCGTTGAACCGCCTGGCTCCGATCAGCACTAGCCCGGCCACCACCGCCAGGTGACAGGCCATTGCTAGCGCTGGGCCGACCACCGGCCGTTCGATCTCCTCGGCGTCCGCCTCCTGGGGCGTCGTCTGTCGGACGACCGCCGCGGCCCGCTCCTGCACCCCAGCCAGCGCCGCCGGCTTCTTGCCCACTGCCCCCCACGGGTCCGGGCGGAGGAACGCTACCGCCGTGAAGCACAGGAACAGACTGCCGCCCAGCCACGCCAGCCCCGCGGTCGAGAGGTTCGGCGACACCAGCGGCCGCTTCACCGTGGTCAGGTCGAACAGGCACCGGCCGAACCAGTACGCCGACGCCCCGAGCAGCCACAGGTAGCCGATCAGCCGGACGCGGTCCGCCTCGGCCCCCGAGTTGCCCTTCGCCTGGAGGATCAGCAGCAGCCCGGGGCCGAACAGGAACAGGGCCAGCAGGTCCCAGTTGCGCAGCGTCAGCAGCCGGCCGAACTGGAAGAACAGCGCGACGGTCAGGAAGAACGAGAAGTAGTACCAGGCGGTCGAGTCCGGCAGGTGCAACTCGAGGAAGATCGACGACACGGCGAACTCCTCGGGCGAGCGGCCCCGGCGACTCCGCCGGCCGGGGGCCACCGTTCCTGTTACGCCCCGGACCGGCCCGGGTCAAGGGGTTAGGCGGACAATGCGGTCCGGCCAGCCGAGCCGTTGACCTTGACCGCCGGCCTGTTAGCGATACCATCCGCTCGTCCGGGGCCGCTCCCCGGCCGCCGAGGTATCCACCGATGGCCCGCCTGGCCGCCCTGGTCCCGCCCCCGCTCCGCCCGCTCGCCCGCAAGGCCCGCGACTACCTCCGCAGCCTGGACCGGGCGCCGCTGGACCGCGTGCTGGCGGCCGACGACTGCCGCGCCGTCATCGAAGTCGCCACCCCGTCGCTGCTGCTGGAGCGGCGCGGCTCGACCGCCTGCCGGGTCCGGGTCCGCAACCTCGGGTCGGCGATCTGGAGCCCCCACGGCCGCCACCCCGTCGGCCTGACCCTCCGCTGGTTCACCGCCCGCAAAGAACCGCTCGACCTGCCCGCCGCCAGGTGTTGGCTGCCCGGCCCCGTCCCGCCCGGCGAGGCGGCCGACGTCGCGGCGGTCGTCACCGCGCCGGACTTCCTCGGCCACTTCCTGATCGAGATCGACCTCGCGCAGGCGGATGGCCCGAGTTCCCGCGACGCCGGCTGTCGCCTGGTGCGGATCGAGGCGCAGGTGACCGGCCGCGACGCCGACGACATCGACTACCACAAGGCGTACGCCACCGCCGACCTGGCCCGCGACTACTGGACCGTCGTCGGGCCGAGCACCCGCGAGGAGTACGACCGGCTCGGCCAGGCGAAGCTCAAGACCCTCCGCGACGTCGGGCTGACCCCCGACGACAAAATCCTGGATGTCGGCTGCGGCACCGGACAGCTGACGGCCCCGCTGGAGACGTTCTTGAGCGACCGCGGGCTGTACGTCGGCACCGACATCGGCGAGGAGGCGATCGCCTTCTGCACCGAGCGATTCCGCCGGCCGAACTTCCGCTTCGTTCACAACGAGATGACCCGCCTGCCGATCGATGGCGCGAGCTTCGACTTCGTCACCTTCTTCAGCGTCTTCACCCACACCTACCCGGACGAGACGGTCTTGCTGCTCGCCGAGGCGAACCGCCTGCTAGCCCCGGACGGGGTCGCGATCGGCGACGTGTTCACCTCGCCGGTGGTCGAGCGCTGCTCCGGCAACCGGGGGGCGATGGAACTCAACCGCGACCACTTCCTGAAGCTGGTCCAGCTAACCGGGCTGTCGGCCGACGTATTGGCGAGCTGGCCGTGGCAGACGCACGGCCGGCGCGAGGTGTTCCGGTTCACCCGTGCTGCTGCCGAGTGATCGGCCGACGGGTTGCTTGTAGGTCGGACCGAGTCTTCGAGGCCCGACGCCTCTTCCTCCCTCCCCCCTTGGGGGGGCGGGCCGGGGTGGGGGGGACGCGTATCACTCGTTCAGTGCCATCGCACCCGACTGGTGAGGCTCACCCCCTACCCTAACCCTCCCC
>DASSAT010000192.1:0-2438 GCA_035699305.1 Fimbriiglobus sp.
GCCATGAAGTGGACCTGGCTGCCGCGCTCCAGGATGTTCACCCCCTTCTTGGTGGCGATCACCGGGTCGCCGTCGAAGTACGCGCCCCGCTGCTCGAACTCGGTGAAGTCCTCGATCGTCTTGAGCGCCCGCTGCGACCCGAATAGCCGCTGGATATGCACCCCGCGCAGGGTCGGTGTCTCGATCCGGTGGCGGAACTCCTGCGGCCGGGCGTCCCCGGCCAGGTGGAACGCCCCGTTCGTGTGGCCGTTGACGTGGCAGTCGAAGCACGTCACCCCGCGGCTGGCCTTCACGCTGCGGCGGTCGGCCGTCTGGTTGAACTGCTGCTGCGGGAACGGCGTCACCAGCAGCCGCAGCCCTTCGAGCTGCTTCGGGTTGAGCAGCCCGTTGAACAGTTCGTAGTAGTTCATGATCGTCACCAACTGGCCGCGGGACACGTCGCCCAGGTCCGTCCGGCTGGTCAGGAAGATCGGCGGCGGGAAGGTCGGCAGCAGGTGCTCGGGCAGGTCGAAGTCGAGGTCGAACCGGGTCAGGTCGCGCTGCTCCTGCTTGTTGATCTCGTCGATGTGGAACTTCGGGAAGACCATCCCTCCTTCGGGGTGGTTGGCGTGCGGCAGCGGCAGGAACCCTTTCGGCCAGACCTTCTTCGCGCGGATGTCCCCGGGGGACATCTTGCCCAGTTCGTCCCAGGTCGTCCCCCCGGCCAGCCGGACTCGCACCCCCTCCTGCACCGGCTTGCCCTGCGTGCCGGCCATCGTCACGCCCTTGGCCGGCTTGTCCGCCAGGTCGTAGCGCTCCTCCAGCAACTTCTTCTGTCGGTCCATGATCGCCGGCTTGGCGGCGGTCATCTTCTTGAGAGTGGCGTCGAAATCCGGCTCGATCGTCGGGCTGTAGCTGGACGGCAGCCGCTCGGCCGGGGGCGGGTTGCCTTGCCGCTTGGCTTGTTTGGGCTGAGAGAAGACGGCGGCCCCGCCGATCAGTCCAGCCACCACCGTCATCGCCCCCATCGCAGCGAGCCTGGGTCTCATGATGCGATCCTCCTTGGGTCGGCCCCGCCCCACGGTGAACCGGGCGCCGACTCTCCGGATGGTATCCGGCGCGCTGGCTCGGGTCGAACACTGTGTTGCCAACTTGTCGGATAGTTTTCCCCTATGGCAGGCCCGCCCCCGGCCGGGAGTGTTCTAAGCTTCGGCGGGATCGCCCTACCCCCCCGGTGGCCCATGCCGACCTCCGTAGTCTTGCCCCAGTCCCGGCCCACCCCGTCCCCGGCGGACACCCCCGCGCCCCCCCGGCCGGTGGGGTACTTCGAGCGGACGCTGCCGCCGGCCCTGATCCTCGGCACCTTCTTCGCCGTCACGCTGCCGATGGCGGCGCTGGTCCGGTGGGCCGACACCGGGGTAGTGGTCTGGGTCTACCTGTGGCTGTTCGGGATGACCCACTTCGTCCTGACGCTCACCGTATACATGCAGAGCGGCAACCTGCGGCACTTCGCCGCGACGTGGCGGAACCGACTGTACTTCTTCGCGGTCCCGGTGGGGCTGTTCATCGCGTTCGACCTGCTGCACGCCTTCCGGGTCGGGGCGACGTTCCCGGTCTTCGCCCTGTGGTTCTGGGGAGCGGTGCGGCTCCTGGACTTCAACCACTTCAACCGCCAGTCGTTCGGGGTGTACCAGCTGTTCAAGGCGCGGACCGGGGTGCGGTTCCCCGCCGGGCTGAAGCGGACCGAGGACGCCTTCTTCGCGGCGCTGACGGTGTTGCTGTTCGCCACCTTCCTGGGCGGCGGCCTCTGTCCGCTGTTGCAGCCGGGCGGGTGGCTGACGGTGGCGGACGTGGGGCGCGGGCTGGCTGATCCGGTGCTGCCGCTGGATGTGTTGCAGGCGGCGACGGTCGTCGGGGTCGCGGCGGCCGTCGGGCTGTTGTCCGCGTCGGTGACGGGGCTGGTGCGCGCGTGGCGGGCGGCGGGCCGACCGGCGGGGCTGGCGATGGCCCTGACGTACCTGGCGTTCCAGGCGGCGAGCGCCGTCCTGGCGGTGGTGAGCTTCCCGCTGTACATCGCGTCCCTGGCGATCCACTACGTCGAGTACCACGTGCTGATGGCCCCGCGGTGTTTCCGGTCGCGGCTGGACGAGGCGAGCCGGCTGGACCGGTTCTACGGCCGGGTGCGGGCGAACCGGGTGCTCTTTTATGCGGCGGTGGTGGTGATCGCCGGCCTGGTGACGGTGCTGGCCGCGGCCGGGATGGGGGTGATGGGTCGATACCCCGGGGTGTTCGCCGAGCCGGTGGGGTATCTGGTGCTGATCGCGTTGTTCGACGGTCTGTTCGTGTTCCACTACTTCGTGGAGATGCTGATCTGGCGGTTCAGCGACCCGTACTTCCGGCAGTCTCGGGCCGGCCTGTACTTCGCCCCGAAGCCGGCGTAGTGGTTCATTGCACCTGAT
>DASSAT010000193.1:0-5789 GCA_035699305.1 Fimbriiglobus sp.
TTGACCATCGCCTCCAGGCTCGGCACCGTCGGCGGCGCCTGCGTCAGGAGCGGGGCCGGCTTGTTGACCGCGATGAGATGGTAGTCCTCGTGCAAGACATGAGGGGGTGAGGGGGTGAGGGGGTGAGGGGGTGACGAATCACCCGGCGAGGGTAGCACGTCATGAGTGAGGGTGGAATCCGGCTCGTTCATCTTGTCACGCCCTCACGCCCTCACCCCCTCGCCCCCTCATCTTCAAGCCGCCGACCGCCTTGAGCTTGCCGCGCAGGTACTCCAGCGCCTTCTCCACCACCGGGTCCTGGTACGGCTTCTCCGGCGGCTTGGCCTTCTTGATCGTGTCCACCTGCCGCCAGTGGTTGACATACGCGCGGCGCTGCTCGGGGGTGATCGTCACCTCCAGCCCCGGGTCCGGGCGGACCCCCCAGTCGTCGGACTCCTTGGCCGTCGGCGAGCGGTTGATCGTCTTGCCGGTCGGGGTCAGCCACGTCTCGCTGGTCAGCTTCACCGCCGCCTTGCCCCCGGGCAGGACGAACACCTTCTGCACGCTCCCCTTGCCGTAGCTCCGCTGGCCGATCGCCGCCGCCCGGTGGTGGTCCTGGAGCGCCGCCGCCACGATCTCCGAGGCACTGGCGCTGCCGCCGTTGATCAGCACCGCCATCGGCTTGCCGGCGAACACGGTGTCGCCCGGCTTGGCCGACCAACTCCGGCCGCCGCCGTTGCGGTCCTTGGTGCCGACGATCACCCCGTCGTCGAGGAACAGGTCGGCAATCGCCACCGCCTGGCCCAACAGCCCGCCGCCGTTGTCGCGCAGGTCGAGGATCAGCGCCTTCGCCCCCGCGGCTTCCGCCTGCTCGACCGCCGCCCGCAGTTCCTTGTCCGACTTCTCGTTGAACCCGATCAGCCGAACCAGCGCGATCTTGTTCTCCTTGTCGAGCATGAAGTCCCATTTGGTCGGGTCGGCCGGGTCGCGGGCCACCCCCAGGACCGGGTGGATCTCAATCACCGCCCGGGTCAGGGTCACGTCGGTCGGCTTGTCTGCCCCCTCGTGGCGGACGGTCAGGGTAACTTGGGTGCCCGCCTTCCCGGTGATCAGCTTGCGGGCCTCGGCGATGGTCATGTTCTCGGTGGACTTGCCATCGACCTTGAGGATCAGGTCGTTGGCCTGGACGCCGGCGGCATAGGCCGGGGTGCCGGGCATCGGCGTCTCGACCTTGAGGTACGGCACCTTCGCGTCCAGGGCGAGCATGATGCCGACCCCGCCGAACTCCCCCTCGCTGAGGGTCTCGAACGCGGTCAGCTCCTCGGCGTTGAAGTACTCCGAGTACGGGTCGAGCCGGCTCAGCCCGCCGTTGATCATGTCCTCGACCAGCTTCTTCTTCTCCTGCTCGGACAGTTCGCGGACGTAGTTCTTGTCCACCTCGGCCAGCACGTCCACGATGCTGCGGACCAGTTGGTACTCCTTGTCCGGGGGCGGGGCGCTGGCGGTGACCGCCAGCCCCAGCGCGACCGCCGCGGGCACCACCAGAAGCCAGACCAGGTTCCACCGGGACATGCCGACCCCCGTTCGGGACAGACGCGATATGACCCGCACCGCCGGCGCAGATTCGCGCGCCGGGGGGCGGTCCGGTTCTCGGGATTATACCTATCACAGGCAATGGGAGGGAGCCGAGAACGCGCCGCCCGACGGGGATGTAATTTTTCCCTCAACCCGTTTTGACCGCCCGTCTTTCCCCCCTTAGCCTTCCCACAGTCTCAGAGTCGCCGCGCCACGTGGGGGGACCCGGAATGTACAGCCTGATCCTGATGACGGCGATGAGCGGCGCCCCGGAGGCGCCGCAGTTCAACGGGTTCTTCCGCAACCTGTTTAACGGCTGCCGGGGGGAGTCGTGCTACGGCTGCTACGGATCGGGGGTTAGCCGCAGTGCCGGGTGCTACGGCAGCTGCCACGGGTTCGGCAGCCGGCTGCGGGCGTTCTTCAGCTTCGGCGGCGGGTCGTGCTACGGGTCGGGGGTCAGCCGCAGCGGCGGGTGCTACGGCAGCGGGTACTCCTGCTCCGGTTCGTCGTACAGCTGCGGCGGCGGGTACGGCCTGCCGCCCGCTGGCGGGTTCGGCGTGCCGCCGGCCCCGGACGGGTTCGCTCCGCCGGCCCCGGCCGTCCCCGGCAGCGCCTACCTGCCGGCCGACGGGTGCGGCTGTTGCGACGGGTACACGCTCGGCACCCCGGCTCCGGTGGCCGACCCGTTCCGGGCGCCGTTCACGGCCGCGCCGACTCCGATGCCGCCCGCGACCGTCCCGGAGGACCGCAACGCGCGCCGGGTGGCGCTGTCCCCGCCGGGCAACGACAAGGCCCGCGGCACGGTGGTGGTCAAGCTGCCGGCCGACGCGACGCTCTATGCCGAGGGCCGCCCGCTGGCGCTGACCTCGGGCGAGCGGACGTTCGTCACGCCGCCGCTGCCGGCCGGCCGCGACTACACCTACTCGTTCCGGGCCGAGTACGTCCGGGACGGGGAGACGATCAGCCAGTCGAAGCGAGTTGCGGTGCGGCCCGGCCACGCGGCGACGGTCGAGTTCGCCGACCTGACGGTGGCCAAGCGAAGCCCGAAGCCGGACCCGATCCCGCTGACCCGGCCGGCGTCGGCGAGGGCCGAGCCGGTGAGCAAGCCGATCAACCCGTTCACCGGCGGCCCGGCCCCGACGGCCGGCGAGCGGGCGCGGATCACGGTCAAGCTGCCGCCGGGGGCGACGTTGTATGTGGACGGCAAGCGGAACGACCGCACCGAGCCGGTCCGGGAGTTCAGCACGCCGGCGCTGGAGCAGGGCCGGGAGTACGCCTACCTGATGAAGGCGGAGGTGACCCGCAACGGCCGGCCGGAGTCGCAGCTGACCAAGGTGACGTTCCGGGCCGGCGAGATCGTCACCGTGGACTTCACCGCGGCGCCGGGGCGGTAAGGAGTCAGAGGTCAGAAGTCAGAAGTCAGAAGTCAGCAGCAGAACTCGGGAGTTCCGATCTGACTTCTGACCTCTGACCTCTGACCTCTGACCTCTGACCTCTGACCCCTGACCCCTGACTCAGTCCACAATCCTGACCGCCGTCGTCTTCCGCTGGCCGGCCATCCACGGCTGGGCCGGCATCTCCTTGAGCCAGTCGCTCAAGCTCGGGATGAACCCCAGGTCTTCGAGGACGTGCTGCTCGGCCACGTCGCGGACGTGGACCTCGCGGCCTTCGGCGTTGGTCAGCGTCCGGCCGAAGATGTCCTCGATGAGGTAGATGCCGAACGCCGAGTGGAACACGCACCGGTGCGTCACCTCGGCGTGGGCCATCTTGGTCTGGTCCATCTTCTCGTGGATGTGGATGTAGTCTTCGACCGTGCCGCCCCACCGCTTGACCGAGGACTGCGCGTGGACCAGTGCCTTCGCCACGGCTCAACCCTCCAACGTCATTTCCGTCACCCGGTAGAAGGTCACGTCATCGAGCAGGTCCCACACCGCCGCCCGCTGGGCCGGGGTCAGGTCGGCGGCGTGGTCGGCCCACCACTTGCGGAACTGCTCGCCGTGGTTGTAGTCGGGGCCGGTGAACTTCGGCGGGGTAGCCCCGGCGGCCTTGAGTTTCGCGGTCAGGTCCTTCGGGAGTTCGTTGGCGAACAGGGCCGGGCACAACTCGCGGCGGGCCTCGGCCTCCAGTTCGGCCCGGCACGCCTCGGCCGCGGACTTGTCGGCGAACGCGCGCACCGGGACGAAGCTCTCCCCGTCGTCACTGGCGGAGGCGGTGTACTGAATCGCCCCCCCGTAGCCCCAGGCCGTGTACGCGGCCCGCTCGACGAGGTACACCGTCGCGCCCTTGCGGGATGTCTTCGCCATTACTCGACCCCCTCCAACTCGACCTCGATCACCTCGTAGAACGGCATCTCGTCCGGGGCGAAGGTGCAGATCTCGTCCCCTTCCTCGTCCTCCTCCAGGGTCGGCTTCGGGGTGGGGCCGAACGGATCCTGACCGGGCAGCAGCCGACCCTCCAGGTCGAACTGGTTTGCCCCGGCCGGCGCATAGCCGGGGTTGTCGTCGCCATCGAATATGGCGAACCAGTTCTCTTGCGCCTCGGCGTTCCGCCGCTCGACCTCCGCCTCGGCCCGCTCGCGGGAGCGGTAGAGGGTCTGCACCTCTCCGCCCTCGGCGCCGGGGTAGAACCACTCGTCGTTGTACCCCCAGACGACCTGCACCACGGCATACGCCACCGGCCGCCTTGGCCGCTCGCTGACCCGGAAGAACCGCACCTTGTCGAGCGCCTCCCAGGCCGCGGCGCGCTGGTCAGCGGTCCAGTGGGGCGACGCCGTCTCCCACCACTTCGCCCAGTCCCGCCGGCCGGACGTCGTCGGCGGCGGGTCGATGCCGTGGTCGAGGAGCCAGTCGCACAGGACGCCCTCGGGCATGTTGGTCTGGTCGGTCGGCGGGGCGAGGGTGCCGGCGAACGGGTTGACCGCGGCGCGGGCCTTGGCCTCCTCGGCACGGCGGAACGCCTCAGCCTCGGCGACGGTGGCGAACGACGCGACCCGCGCCTGGCCGGGGTAGCGGTAGAAGGTGTCGCCGCGGCCGCGGCGCCAGTTCAGCCGCTCGACGACGAAGTGCGTGCCGGTCGCGGGTTCGGTTCGGGGCATTCGGCGGTCCTCTGGGTGGTGCGGCGACATGGTATCCGACGGCCGGGGCGGAAGAAATGTTGGTCGGAGCCGAACACAGCGAGCGGGGGACGTTAGTCCCCCGAGGGGAGCAACCTGCCCGGCGCTCCCCTCGGGGGACTAACGTCCCCCCCTCGCTTTATCGCTTCGCGTTCCAGTCCGCGGACGAGTACCGCTCCGCCGCGATCCGCTCGCGCAGCGCCAACTCGTCCGCGGTCCAGTCGCCGGGCCGCAGCTCCCAGCCGGTGTCCACGGCGAACCGCTGCGCCACCAACTCCGCCACCCGCTCGGCGGTGAGCCGCACGCCGGTCAACTCGAACAGGCCGGGCAGCCGCGGGGTGAACTCGCTCCGCGCAAGCAGGATACCGCCGTGCTGGAGCAGGGCGCCCTTCTGCTTGCGCTGGGCGCTGCCGACCACCTTCGCCGGGCCGACCCTTTCTTCCTCCCTCCCCCCTTGGGGGGGAGGGTCGGGGTGGGGGGTAAGCCTCACGGGTCGGGGGCGATCCTCACGACCGGTTGACGCCTCCACCCCCCACCCTAACCCTCCCCCCCAAGGGGGGAGGGAACAAGAGGCGCCCGCTACCAGATCGCCCGGCGTCTGGTGCAGGAAGCACAGCACCTCCCCGTGCTTCGCCTCCTGGCCGCACGGCACCGACCGCGTCTCGGCCCCCGCCCCCGCCAGCGCCGCCGTTACGATGTGGTGGAACCGACACGCCCACGGCTCGCCCGCGCGCCACGCCTTCCCCGGCGGCAGCGCCAGTGCGTAGGTCACCTCGTGGTGGTGCACCAGCGCCGCGCCGCCGGTCGCCCGCCGCACCCACGGCAGCGCCGCCAGCAGCGGGTCGGCCAGCCGATCCGCGGCCGGCTGGAAGTACCCGAGGCTCAGCGTCGGCCGCAACCAGCCGTAGAACCGCAGCGACGCCCCCCCGCCGGCCGACGTGGCGTGCAGCAGCGCCTCGTCGGCGGCCATGTTCAGCGGGCCGGGCAGCGTCTCGAACGGCAGCAGGCGGACGACAGGCGGCATGAAAGTATCATAGAGGAGGTCGAATCAGAGAGGGGGAGAAGAGGAGAGGGGGAGAAGAGGAGAGAAGATGGCTCGGTCTTTCTCCCCTTCTCCCCCTCT
>DASSAT010000194.1:0-4780 GCA_035699305.1 Fimbriiglobus sp.
ACGCCGACGCAGAACCAGCTCTCGTCGGTCGTCTCGATCGCTTCGATCACCCCGTCCGGGGCGCGGGCGCCGACCCGTAGCCGCTTGCCGACCTGGTTGACCGCCTGGTGGTGCGTGCTGTTCACCCGCAGCTCGTCGGCCCCGTACATCTCTTCGAGGTAGCTGTTCTTCTCCACCAGGACCATGTGCCGGTGCGGGCCGCCGGTCGGGTCGAGGTGTGGCATCGCCTTGGGGTTGTCGGTCGGCAGGTGGGCGAACAGCGTCCCGCCGAAGTACACGTTGATGAGCTGCATCCCGACGCCGATCCCGAGCAGCGGCAGCTTCCGCTCGACCACCTTCGCCAGCAGGTAGCGGTCGCTGTCCTCACGCCGGGCGGGCATCGGCTGGACGGCCTGGGTCAGCGGTTCGCCGCGCTTGCGGGGGTCGAGGTCCAGGCCGCCGACCATCACCACGCCGGCGAGCATGTCGAGCAGCGTGTCCAGCTCGGCGAAGTTGTCCTTGCGTAGCGGCGGCAGGAGGATCGGCAGCCCGCCGGCGGCCAGCACCGCGTCGAAGTACCCGGCGTTCACCCGGGCGTAGGGGCCGCCGGACTTGGGGGCGAGGTATTCGGACGTGATCCCGACGAGCGGACGGTGCGCGCGGGCGGGCATTCGGACTCCCTCCGTGGACGGAAAGGGTCGGGGCGTCGTGCCCCGGGCGAGGGAGTCTACTGTAAAGAAAAACGGACGTGCAATAGCGCTTGCCCGCAAGCCCAGGGATGGCAATCCCTGGGCTTAGCTGTCGAAGTACAGCGCGAACTCGTAGGGGTGCGGGCGGAGCCGGACCGCCTCGACCTCCTCGCGGCGCTTGAAGCTCACCCACGTCTCGATCACGTCCTCGGTGAATACCTCGCCTTGCAGCAGGAACTCGTGGTCCTTCTCCAGCGCGGTCAGCGCCTCGTCGAGCGTGCCCGGCGGGGGCGGCACGTCCTTCAACTCCTCCGGCGGCAGGTCGTAGATGTCCTTGTCCAGCGGCGGGCCGGGGTGGACCTTGTTGCGAACGCCGTCGAGCATCGCCATCAGGATCGCGGAGAACGCCAGGTACGGGTTGGCCGACCCGTCCGGCAACCGGTACTCGATCCGCCGCGACTTCGGCCGCGACGAGTACACCGGGATGCGGATCGCCGCCGACCGGTTCCGCTGGCTGTAGGCGAGTCGGGTCGGCGCCTCGAACCCGGGGACGAGCCGCTTGTAGCTGTTGGTCGTCGGGTTGGTGATGGCGCACAGGGCGCGGGCGTGCTTGAGGATGCCACCGATGGCGTACTCCGCGACCTCGGACAGCCCGCTCGAAGCGGAGCCGGCGAACAGGTTGGTGCCGTTCTTCCACAAGGAAGCATGGACGTGCATGCCGCTGCCGTGCTCGTCGAAGAGCGGCTTGGGCATGAAGGTAGCGGCCTTGTTGTGCCGGCGGGCGACGTTCTTGACGACGTACTTGTACTTCAGCACGTTGTCGGCCGCGGGCACCAGGTCGGCGTAGCGGACGTCGATCGAGCACTGGCCGGCGGACGCCTTCTCGTGGTGGTGGCTCTCGACCGGCAGGCCGCAGTCGAGCATCGCCCGCATCATCTCGGAGCGCAGGTCGTGCAGGTGGTCGGTCGGCGGGCACGGGAAGTACCCCTGGCGGTACGGCACCTTGTACCCGAGGTTCGGCCGCTCGTCGCGGCCGGTGTTCCAGGCCGCCTCGCCGGCGTCCACGTGGTAGAACGCGGAGTGCGTGTTCTGGTCGAACCGCACGTCGTCGAACACGAAGAAGTCCAGCGACGGCCCGAACGCAGCGGCGTCGGCCACCCCAGCGTACTTCATGTAGTTGACCGCCTTGCGGGCGACGTTGCGCGGGTCCTTGGTGTAGTCCTCCTTGGTGCTCGGGTCCTGGATGTTGCACACCATCACCAGGGTCACGTCCGAGCGGAACGGGTCGAGGAACAGTGTGTCCGGCTGCGGCACCAGCAGCATGTCGGACTCGTTGATCTTCTGCCAGCCGCGGAGGCTGGAGCCGTCGAAGCCGATGCCGTCTTCAAATGCGTGCTCGTCTAATGCCTCGGCCGGGATGGTGACGTGCTTCCACAGGCCGGGGAAGTCCATGAACCGCAGGTCAACGGCCTTGACCTCCTTTTCCCGGAGCAAGGCCAGCACTTCGCGCGGGGTCACGATGACCTCTCGGTAACAGAGGGGTGGCGGTGCGGGGAGAGAGGAGGTATCCCGCGGATACTCTTGTTATATCAGGTCCGCCCCGCAAGCCCACGGATGGCAATCCGTGGGCTGGGGTTGGTATAATCGGGTAGCGCCCCCGACACATCCGCACGAGGGGATTCGCCGTGCCGCAAGCCGTCGTCGATCCGGTCGAACTGCGCCGGTTCGCCCACAACCTCAAGAAGTTCTGCGCCGAGATGCAGATCGCCCTGGCCGGGTTGCACGGCCAGTACGTCTCGCTCGGCGACACCTGGCGCGACCAGGAGTACGACCGCTTCCGCCAGGAGTTCGAGCAGGCGCTCTCGCAGCACGAGCGGCTGGTCGAGGTGTCGGCCGAGTTCATCCCGTTCCTGCTCCGCAAGGCCGAGCGGATCGAGGAATACCTTTCCCAGCGGTAAGTCATGCCGGAAGGCGCCGACGTCGCTTCGATCGAGGCCCTGCGCGACTGGTTGGCCGCCCTCGCCGTGTACCGGGACGGGGTCGGCGAGTCGCTGGCCGGCGTGCAGATCGAGGTCCGCCGCGGGCTGGAATGGGTCGCCGAGCAGTCCGCTCTCTGGCAACGCGCTGTGAGGGATTGTGAGGAAGAAGTCACACAGCGCAAGGCTGAGTTGGCGGCCAAGAAGTTCCCCAACTGGGACGGGCGGATGCCGGACACAACCGTTGAGGAGCGCAACCTGCGCCGCGCCCAGGCTCGGCTGGAGTACGCCGAGGAGCAGGTCCGCAAGTGCCGGTCGTGGATCGCCCGGCTGCCGAAGCTGATCGAGGAGTGCTACACCCCGCACGGCCACCGGCTGCAACTCTTCCTCGAAGGCGATCTGACCCGCGGCATGGCCGTGCTCGACCGACGCATCGACGCCCTGGAGCGGTACGCCGGGCTGAAGACCGACTACTCGTCCGGCCCGTCGGCCATCCCCGCCCCGAAGCCGGAGGAACAGCGATGAGGTTCGGGGCCAGCCGCAGTCAGCTTTACGACGCCCAGAAGACCGCCCGCGCCAGGTGGGACGCCGCCGCCGAGACGTGGAACGACGCCTCCCGCCGCGACTTCGAGGAGCACGTCTGGGGGCCGCTGGACTCCCAGACGTCCGAGGTGCTGCGGGCCATCGACCAACTGTCCACCCTGTTCACCCAGGTCCGCCAGGACTGCGAGTTCAACCCCTGACCGAGTGTAGTAGGCACACTCCGTGTGCCGTCTCTCGAAGAACGGCACACGGAGTTTGCCTACTACGTTAGAGGCAGCAACCCGATGCCCACCGACCCTTCCTTGTTCGATCGCGAGCGTGCTTCGTTCGCGCAACTCCTCCAGCTCGTCCGCGACCGGGCGGCTGGCGAGCGGGCGCTCACCGACGAGTTCGCCGCCGCGACCGCCGACGCCGACCGCGAGGTCCAGAGGACCAGGCGGACCAACGCCGTCTCACGCAAGAAGGAGTTGGGGGAGCTGGCGTCCGTCCACAGTGCGGCGCTGGCCGACATGACCGGCCGGCTCGACGCGGCGCTGGCCGACGCCGACCGCAAGCGGCACGATGTCCGCAAACGGGCGGTGAACGAGTACTCGACCGCGTTGGAGAAGGCGCGGACCGATTACAAGGACAAGCTGTGGACGGCGGACTCGCTCCTGGAGGCCGGCGAGAAGGAGGCCCGCGACCGCTACGACGACCTGAAGCGGAAGTCGTCCGCGGCGGCTAGGCGAGTCGAAGGGCTGTGGGCGGAGGCGACCCCGCGGCTCGCCCGGGTGCGGCTGAGCCGGGAGAAGGTGGCGTTCGACCCCGCGCGCCTGCCGGCCCCGCCCGATGCCGACCCGGTTGAACTGGTGCAGAAGTCCCTCGACGGCGCGGAGGCGGCCGCCGTTCGGCTGGCGAAGTCGCCGCTGTCGAAGCTGCGCGGTGTCGGCCCAACGCTCGCTCTGTTCCTGCTCGCCGGCGGCGTCGGCGCGGCGATCGCATTCCCGACGATGGACTGGCCGACGAACCTGTACGTCGCCCTCGGCTGGGCGGTAGTCGGCGGTTTGATCCTGGTGGTGCTGGTCGGGGTGCTGGCAAAGCGGCAGGTCAAGGACCGTGGCCGGGTGCTGGGCGCCCACCTCGCCGAGTCCGCGCGCGCGGTTGGCATCCTCGACGCCTACGCCGAGACAACCCACGAGGCCCAGCGGAAGATCCTCGCCGACAAGCACATCGACGACCGGCGCAAGACCGACGAGAAGTACCAGCCGCGGATCGCCGACCTAGAGCAGCAACTCGCCGCCGCGCTGGCGAAGATCGAGGGCGACCACGCCCGCTTCACCGAGGACCTCCGCTCACGCCGGGCGTCCGAGACGAAGGGGGAGGGGGACCGCCACGCCACCGCAGTGAACCAGATGACCGCCCGGCTCGACGCCGAGTTGGCCGAGGCCGAGGACCGCTTCACGACCAGGACCACCGACGCGACGGCGAAGCGGGACCAGACCTGGGAAAAGCTATCGGCCGACTGGCACGCCGGGCTGGCCGAGGTCGGCGCCGCGTGCCGGCACCTGGCCGACTTCGGCGCCCAGCGGTTCCCTCCGTGGGTGGAGGTGGCGA
>DASSAT010000195.1:0-3888 GCA_035699305.1 Fimbriiglobus sp.
CCGGCGAGCGGGGGGCGTCAGCCCCCTGTTGAAGCGAGCCAACAGGGTAAAGCGAGCCAACAGGGGGCTAACGCCCCCCGCTCGCCTGACCCGGCGGTGGTCGAGTGGCCGCGCCACCGCGGCCGGGTCGTCGTCTACACGAGCACCTTCAACACCGACTGGACCGACTGGCCGCTCTTGCCGAGCTACCTGCCGTTCGCGCACGAGCTGTTGCGATTCGCCGCCGCCAACCCGGACCGGCACACCGTCCGCGTCGGCGAACCGTTGGAGGAGTTCCTGCCGGTCAACACCGTCGGGCTGACCGCGCGGGTGACGGGGCCGGAGGGGATCGCCGGCAACATCGAGGTCGTGGCCGGCGACGAGGCGGGGCTGGCCCGGTTCGCCGACACGACGCGCTCCGGCATCTACACGATGCGCATCCCCGGCCGGGGGGACCGGGCGTTCGCGGTGAACGTGCCGGAGTCCACTCCCGGCGGGGCCAGCGAGTCGGACCTGCGGCGGATCGACCCGTCCGAACTGCGGCCGCTCGGCGCCATCCAGGTCGTCACCGAGCCGACCGACGTGAAGCTGGCGGCCGGCGACCCCACCCTGGTCACGCTCGTCCCGCGACCGCACGGCCCGACCCTCGCCCGGTGGCTGATCGCCGCGGGCCTCTTGATCCTGTTGCTGGAGGTCTGGCTGGCGTGGCGGATGGGGCCGTCGCGGTCGTACCTGGCCGGTGCCGTCCGCCAGCAAGAGCAGCGGACCCGCCTGCGCTGGCTCGGTTGGGTGGTCGGCCTCGCCCCCGTGGTCGTGGTCGGGGCGCTGGTCGGCGTGCTGGTCCACTACCAACTGACCGGCGAGCTGCTGGGGTTCCTGCCGGGTTCCTGGCGGCAAGGGATCGAGCGGGCGGTCGGGGTGCCGGAGGCCGGGCCGGGTGAAGGGACCCGGTGGCGGCTGGAGGGGCTACCCGCGTTCCTGCCCACCTACCACGCCGACCAACGGCTGCTCGCCGGGTTCGCTATCGCGGGGGTGCTGCTGGCCGGCGGGCTGTACCTGCTGGAGCGCCGCGCCGCCGGGCGGCTGTCGCGGGTCGTGCTGCCGTGGCTGCTGCGGGTGTCGGTCGTGCTGCTGGTCGCGCTGATGCTCCTGCCCCAGTTGCGGCTCGCGTTCGACCGCGAGGGCTGGCCGGACGTGGCGGTGCTGCTCGACACCTCCGCCAGCATGGCCACCGTGGACGACCTGCAAGACCCGGCCATCAAGGCGAAGGCGGCGGAACTGGCGAAGGCCGAGGGGCTGTCCGAGGCGGACCGGCTGCGGCTGGCGAAGCAGCTCGTCGCCCGGCGCGACGGCGACCTGCTGACCCGGCTCCTGACCGAGCGGAAGGTGAAGGTCCACGTCTACTCGATCGCCGACCAGGCGCAGCTCGTCGCCGCGTTGACCGACCCGGGCGAACTGCCCGCCGGCAAGGAGGCGGTGTCCAAACTCGCTGCCAACGGCGAGGCGAGCCGACTGGGCGACGCCGTCGGGGCGGTGCTCAAGGCGTTCCGCGGCGGGTCGCTCGCCGCGGTGGTCGCGTACACCGATGGGGTGGTGACGGCCGGCGACGACCTGCCGAAGGCCGGCCGCGACGCCGCCCGGGCCGGGGTGCCGCTGTACCTGGTCGGCATCGGCGACGCCCGCGAGCCGCCGGACCTGGTCCTCTCCGACGTGAAGGCCGACGACATGGTGTTGAAAGGGGACACCCTCGTCTTCGAGGCCCGGCTGACCGCCCGCGGCCCGAACCCGCCGCGGTCGGTGCCCGTCGTCCTGTCCGAGCGGCAGGGGGAGAAGCTCGTCGAGCTGGACCGCAAGACGATCACGCCGGACCCCACCGGCAAGCCGGTCCCGGTCCGGCTGAGCACCGTCCCGACCGAGGCCGGCGAGAAGACCTACGTCATCGACGTGCCGGTGCAGCCGGGCGAGGCCGAGTCGGGGAATAACCGGGCCGAGCGGGTCATCCTGGTGGCCGAGAGCCGGCGGCTGCGGGTGCTGTACATCGAGGGACAGCCGCGGTACGAGTTCCGCTTCACCAAGGTCCTCTTCGAGCGCGAGACCGAGGCGGTCGCCGGGAACAAGTCGATCGACCTGGCGACGATCCTGCTGGACGCCTCCCCCGGGTACGCCGAGCAGGACAAGACCGCGCTGCGCGCCTGGCCGACCCGGTCCGAGCTGTTCGAGTACGACGCGGTCATCCTCGGCGACGTGGACCCGGAGCGAGTGCCCAAGCCGCAGCAGACGTTCCAGGACCTCGTGGAGTTCGTCAAGACGCGCGGCGGCGGCCTACTGGTCGTGGCCGGGGAGCACAACTCGCCGGCCAAGCTGTTCGACACCCCGCTGGCCGAGGTGCTGCCGGTGGTGCCCTCCGAATCAGCCCCGCGCGACGGCAACCCGCCGCCGCCGACCCCGGAGACCAGCCCGCTGACCGCCGGCTACCGGCCGAAGCTGACCCCCTACGGGATGATGCACCCGCTGTTCCGGTTCGCCGCCGACGAGGCCGAGAACGCTAAGGTGTGGAACGACCTGCGGGAGATGTACTGGGTCGCCACCGGGTACAAGCGGAAGCTGTCGGCGGAGGTGCTGGCGGTCCACCCGGACCGGCCGGCCGAGGGCTTCCCCGGCGAGAACCACCCGATCGTGTTGCAGCAGTTCGTCGGCGCCGGGCGGGTGATCTTCTTCGGGTTCGACGAGACGTGGCGGTGGCGCTACCGGCAAGGCGAGAAGCGGTTCGATGACTTCTGGCGGCAGGGGGTGCGGGTGCTGTCGCGCAATCGCGTCTCCCGGGCGGAGCTGCGGGCCGACAAGCAGACCGCCTACCGCCGGGACGAGCCGATCCGGTTGACGGTGCGGTTCCCGGACGACGCGCCGCCGCCAGCCGCGGACGTGCCGGTGAAGGTGGCGGTGGAGCGGACGCCGCTGAAAAGCCCCGACGGCGCCTCGACGGTCGGCACGTCGGAGTCGCAGACGGTGCAGCTGGCCAAGGTGGAGGGGACGCGGGCGACGTACCAGACGCTGTTGACCCGGACGCCGGAGGGGGAGTACCGGTTCTACCTGACCGAGCCGGCGGTGCCCGGGGGCCGGCCGCGGTCGGAGGCGAAGGTGCTGCCGCCGCCGGGCGAGCGGGAGCGGCTGGAGATGAACAAGGCCGAGCTGATGCGGGCGGCGGCCGAGTCGCGGGGCAAGTTCTACACCCTGGCGGACGCGGAGAAGGTGGCTGACGACCTGCCGGAGGTGGAGCGGGTGCCGCTGAACCAGCCGGTGCCGCCGATCCCGCTGTGGAACCACGCGCTGGCGTTCGGGCTGCTGCTGGCGCTGCTGGCGTGCGAGTGGGTGGTGCGGCGGCGGGAGCGGCTGCTGTAGGGATGGGGTGAGCCGTTTGCCCGAAAGGAACGATCCGTGAATACGATCACAGTAGCCGAAATCCTTCAAGACCCGGCCGGTCTGGTGCGGCGTGTCAAGGCCGGCGAATCGTTCGTCGTCGTCGAAGACGGGCAGACGTTGGCCGAGATCAAGCCGTCAGAACCGCCCCCCACCCGACAGCCGCGGCCGTCCGGGCTGAGTGCTGGGAAGTTCGTCGTCCCGGACGACTTCGATGACCCGCTGCCCCCCGAAATCATCGACGAGTTCTACAAGTGAACGGTAGCGTGGGTCAGGCGAGTCTTCGAGCGCCGACCCACCGGCTACCGATGCCTTGTAGCACGAGCGGGTGGTGTGGCGTCGGGAACTCCTCAAGCGGCGTTCCCGACGCCCGCGGCCCGACCGGAACCGGACTCGCAACGCCGGACACTAGAGCGCGTTTCACGCTGGTGTAGCGGTAAGTGTAGTAGGCACACTCCGTGTGCCGTCTAGCTTCGACGGCACACGGAGTGT
>DASSAT010000196.1:0-2352 GCA_035699305.1 Fimbriiglobus sp.
CGACGGCTGAAGCAGACCGGGGCGCGGTGGAAGGTGCGGCGGGTGGAGCGAATGGCCACGCTCTGCGCCGTCCAGGCCAGCGACCAGTGGGACACCTACTGGGGCAACATCGCCTGACCACCACAATCGGTTACTGCACCCTCCGGCAAATTCCGCGGACTTGGTCCTGGGCGCGGGCCAATCAACTGTTACAATCGTCCCCGAATTCCCAGCCACACCCGTCTCGCTCAGACGGCCGGCTTCGGGCCAGCACGGACGGCCCGGTGCCCCCGCCAGGGCGGGGTCTCCTCGCACGGAGCAACCCGGTGGACACCAGCCACGGGCTTACGGACGAGCGGTTGTTGGTTGACCTGGAGAATCAAGTGCGGCCGTTGGTGGCCGCGGCGCGGACCGCGCTGGGGGAGTTGACCGCCCCCGGTCGGGAGGCGGCCGCCCGCTTCCTGGACGCGGCCCCGACGGCGGAGTGCGTCCGGCTGGCCGGCATCTGGGCCGGGGCCAACGCGATCGGGCTGAACACCGCCCGGGTCAAGGCCCGGTTCAGCCCCGAGGACCAGATGCTTATCGAGATCGTGGTCTCCCTCTACGCCCCCCCGCCGCCCAGCAGCATGGAACTGCCGACCCTGGGCAGTCTTCTCGACGACCTTGGCACCGCCTCGCCCCCCACCGCCCGCCGCGCCTGAGCACGTTCCCGTGACCGAAGCCGAGTGGCTGAGCTGCACTGACCCCGAGCCGATGCTGGAGTTCGTGCGCGGCAAGGTGAGCGAACGGAAGCTGCGGCTGTTCGCTGTGGCTTGCTGCCGCCGGGTGGGGAATCTATTGACCGATGGGTATAGCCGTAAGGCACTACGGACGGTCGAGCGGTACGCTGATGCCGCTGTCTCGGCGGAAAAACTGGGCTTCGCGTGGCATTCCGCGAGGCGGGCCGCTCAGGTGGCCCACCGACGGCGTCGGGAGACGGCGGAAGCTACGGCACTGTGGGCGGTTTCAACGTTGTGTGAAGCGGACATCGGCCGGGCCGTATCTGCTGTCAGCATCGTCGCCATGTGTGAGGCATATCCACACGACCCACACCGGCTTGCCGTCGCCCGGAGGGAACAAGTACCACTCCTTCGGGATGTTGTCGGCAACCCGTTCCACCCCGTGACTGCTGACTCCCAGTGGCTGACCTCAACGGCAGTGGATCTCGCCCGCGCGATCTACGAGGGCCGAGCGTTCGACCGCCTCCCCATCCTGGCCGACGCCCTTCAAGACGCCGGCTGCGACGACGAACAACTTCTCGCCCACTGCCGGTCCGAGGGGCCGCATGTCCGCGGTTGCTGGGCGGTGGACCTCGTACTCGGCACGACGTAGGGTGGGTCAAGCGAGTCTTCGAGCGCCGACCCACCGGCTCTTGTTCCCTCCCCCCTTGGGGGGGAGGGTTAGGGTGGGGGGAGAGCCTCACCAGTCGGAGGCGATGCCCCCGACCGGGTGACGCCTACTACCCCCCACCCCGGCCCTCCCCCCCCAAGGGGGGAGGGAGGAAGAGGCTCGGCGCCCGCAAAGCCGGGCTTGACCCACCCTACGAGACCGAGTTGCCCCTTCCCGATGGACGAAACGCTCTGGTTGTCCGCGGTCACGCCGAACCAGCTGCTCGGGTACGCCCGGCGGGAGTTGCGGGCCACCCGCACCAAGGCCGGGCGGCGCAAGCTACGGCTGTTCGGCTGCGCCTGCGCCCGGCGGGCGTGGCCGGTCCTGCGGCCTGAGCAGCAGGCGATCGTCGAGGCCGCCGAGCGCGCCGCCGACGGGCACGCCACGCTCGCCGACGTCGAGCGGGCCTGGGCCGCCACCCAGCAGTGGACCCTCCCCGCGGTCGCCGGCCTGTTCCGCACCCTGATCGGCCGGCTGCTGGGTCGGTCGCAGGCGGTGCCGACACCGGCCCCCGAGTTGCCGCCCCAGCCGCCTTCGGTCTACACCCTGCTGGTCCTGATCGCGCGGCGGGAGGTGTGGTCCGCGGTCGGGGCGGGCCGGGCGGCCGCCGCCCGCGACCTCAACGCCGTCCGCGGCAACAAGCCGGCCGCCGAGAAGCGCCTCCAGGCCGAGTTGGTGCGGTGCCTGTTCGGCAATCCGTTCCGCGCGACGCCGTTCGACGCCCGCTGGCGGACCTCGACGACGGTCGGGCTGGCGCGGGCGATCTACGACGAGATCGCGTTCGACCGGCTGCCGATCCTGGCTGACGCGCTCGAGGAAGCCGGGTGCGACGACGAGCAGTTGTTGCGGCACTGCCGCGAGTCCGCCGTCCACGCGCGGGGCTGCTGGGTGGTGGACCGGGTGCTCGGCAAGTGACCCCTGGGACCGCGGCCGTCCCGGCCGCTC
>DASSAT010000197.1:0-3778 GCA_035699305.1 Fimbriiglobus sp.
CCCGGGTCATCGTCCGGCAGCGGACCGACAGCCACAGCCCGAGGCTCGCGGTGAACGGCACCGCCGCCGCGACGAACCCCGCCGCGGGCACCGCCGACGCCGGGGCGCCGGACACCAGGAACGCCAGCGGCAGCACCCCCCGCCCCGGCAGCCCCCCCCACCCCCCGCGGGTGATGCTCACCTGCCCCTTCGGCCACAGGATCGCCCGCCGATCGACGGGGATCGCCAGCAGCGACTCCAGCGTCCGCCGCTGCCGCTCCTTCACCACCGACCCTGCCGTCGCCGACCCGACCGTCAGCAGGTACAGCAGCATTGCCCCGACCCCGGCGATGACCATCAGCCACCCGGCCGCCGCCATCCCGTTGCGGCTGAACCCGCTGACCACCAGGGCCAGCAGCCCGATCAGGGCGAAGAACGCCACCGTCACCCCGACCCCGACGCCGACCGCGATCAGCACCCCGCGGATCGAGTCGTCGTCGGCCGTCCGCTTCGTCCCGGTGGTGTACCGCTCCTTCCACAGGAACGGATCGCGGCCGGAGACCCGCGGCCGGTTGGCGATGTCCTCCGGCAGCGGCGGGCGCTGCGGCCGGCGACGCCGCGGCGGGGGCGCCGTCACCGTCCGGGCGGTCGGCAGCGCGGCCGCGACGCGGACCGGCTCGCCGTTCCGCTCGACCTCGTGCTCCGCTCCGAGCACCACCTCGTCGGCCGGCCCGTCCAGGATGATCGGCTCCCGCTTCACCCGGTCGGGGTCGATCGCCCGCGTCCGCGGCCTGTACACCCCCGGCCCGTCGCGCCCGCGGCGGTGGTCCGGGCCGGGCAGCTTCGCCCGCATCTGCCGCACCCACCGCACCGCGAGCCAGACTGCGCCGGCCGCGATCAGGAGCTGACCCGCGGCGTAGGACAGCCCGATGAACCAGAACGCCTCCGGCGAATCGGCCTCGATGTTGAACAGCACCACGCCAATCATCCCGAACGGGCTGAGGATCGGGTGTACCCCGCACCCGACCAGGACGTGCAGCGCGGTCAGCCCGTAGCCGCGGAAGAGCGCGCCGCGGAACGTGTCGGTGGCGCACGCCCCCGCGGCGCTGACCGCCGCCAGCACCGTCACCGTGGTCGCGGTAATGAGATAGCTCATCAGTAGGAACTTCAGGCTCATCCCGCCGAAGAACAGCGTCAGCGCCAGGATCGGCAGCCCGGCCAGCATCACCCCGAGCAGGAACGTCAGCCGGCCGAGGAACTTCCCGAACAGGATTTCCCGGTTCGTCAGGTCGCTGACCAGCAGGAAGACGAACGTCTTCTTCTCCTTCTCCTCGGCGATGCCGCCGGCCGCGTAGGCGGGCGTCAGGAGCACCAGCACCGCCAACAGGGCCAGCAGGAACGTCAGCGCGAACTGCTCGCCGAACCGGGCCGACTCCCTCAGTGGCAAGACCTGGGTGGTGTTGCAGAAGTGGAGTTCCGACGGGCTGGTGTGCGGGAACCAGATGAAGGTGAAGACGGTCAGGACGAACAGCAGCGAGACGGCGAGGATGAACCGGGCGCGGGCGTCCTGGCCGCGGCGGGCGAGCCGGACCAGCTCCCACTTGAAGAGCGGGCCGACCAGCCCCGGCCCCGCCCGCCGGTTGCGGGCGCGGCGCGGATGCGGGGCGGCGTCGGGTGGGGCGGTTGCTGTGGTCACGGCCGGCTACTTCAGGTTGCGGTCTTGTAACCCGAGGGCCAGCCCGGCCAGCCCGAACGGCCGGAACGTCCCGGCCCCCCAGCCGTCGTAGCGGACCGACGCGTCGGGGTCGTTGCCCGTCACCCGGGCGTTGTGCCGGGCCAGCGCCAGCCGGCCGCGGGCGTGCCCGACCCGCGCGTCCTTCGGGCTGGCCGGGGCGTCGGCCTGGGTCTCCTCACCCGGCTTCTCTCCGGACGCGGCCAACTGGAGCCGCAGCGCCTCGGCCTGCGCCCACGCCTTGTGTGCGTCGCCGCTGATCGACTTGACGAACGCCTCGACCGCGTCGGGTTGGTTGGCCCGGCCGGCCTGGGCAGCCAGCCGCAGCAGGGTCAGGTCCGGGATCGTCACCTTCCGCCGCTTCTCGCCGGTCGGCAGCACCGCGAGGGCCGCCTCGACAACGGGACCGGGATTGTCCGCCCACTCGGCAGCCAGCGCCAGGACCGATAGCCGGCCGGCGTCCGTCCCGCCCGGCTTCTTCGCCAGGTCAAGGGCTTCGTCGGCCTTCCCCTGGAGTAGGTACTGAGTGACGAACGTCTGGCGGGTCGCGTCGGACACTTCCCCGCCGCCCGGCGGCGCGGGGAACTTCACCTTGTCCGGGGCCGAGACGCCGACCGCCTGGAAGAGGGCCGGGGCCGACGGCGGCAGGCCCGTCCCCTTCGCCTCCGCGGCCAGCTGCGGGGCCAGGGCGCCGGCCTCGGCCTTCGCGCGGCCCTGGTCGCCGGTCGCCTTGAGCACTTCGACGGCCACCTGGGCGACCGCCTCGGCGTGCTCCTGCGGCAACACCTGGGCGATCAGCGAGTGGCTGAGCACGTCCGGCTGGCCGGCCTGGGCCAGCCGCCGGGCGAGCCGCCGGATAGTGTGGAACCGGACGTCGGCGGGGGCGGTCGCCATTGCCTTGAGTGTGGCCTGGAGTTCCTGCTGGACGGTGTAGGTCTTCTCGTTGAGGGATTGCCGGCCGCCGGGTGTCCAGCGGACGCGGGTGCCGGCGGCGACCTGCTCGGCGGACCCGCCCAGCGCGACCTGGGCCAGCGCCAGCTCGCCCAGCATCAGGTCCCGCCCGGCCGAGGGGGGGGCGGCCTCAAGGTCCCGCCGGGCGTGGGTGAAGTGGTCGATCGCGGCCTTGAGGCCCGCCGGGTCGTTCTTGCGGAGGGCGAACTCCCCGGCCGCGATGTGGATGTCGGCCTTGAACAGCGGCACCTCGGCCGGCGGCAGCCCGGTGTCCTTCGTCTCCTGCACGTCCTTGAGGGCGTCGGCCATGAACTGGTCGCGGCGGTCCTCCTTGTTGGACCGCATCAGGAGCATCACCCCGTAGGTCAGGACGCCGACCAGTGCTAGCGCGGTGACGGTCCAGGCGACGTAGTGCCACCGCGGCCGCGACTCGATGTCCTCCTTGATGACGCCGGCTTCCACCAGCGACTTGCCGGACACCTGGCGGACGTCCACGGTCCCGACCACCCCCTCCAACTCCTCGACACGGGCCAGGGTCGGCCGGCCGGCCCGCGAGTCGCGCCAATCGACCTTCCCCGTCTTCTGTTGGGGCACCCTCTGGCGACTGCGGCAATCGGGGCACAGAACGTTCTTCCCCTGCATCGACCACGGCACGTCCCACTTGGTTTCGCAGGTCGCACAGGTCATCGTGATCTGGCGCTGGTCCTCCGGCGCCGCCTGGGCCGGCTCGTCACCGAAGATGGCGGCGGCCGCGGCCTCGGCGTCGATCCGTGGCTCGGCGGCCTTGCCGTTTGCCGACGCCTTGGCGTCCACGGTGAACGCCTTGCGGCAGTCGGGGTTGCCGCAGGTGACCCGCTTGCCGGCCAACTCGTCCTTGAGTCGGTACGCCTTCTTGCAGTGCGGGCACTGGGTTTCGATCGCCATGGTCGCGGGGCCCTGCCGACGCTGGGGCGGACGTGAACAGCCCCATTATCGCCCGCCGCCGCGCCGGCGGCAATCGGCGGATGCCCCTGGGACCGCGGCCGTCCCGGCCGCTCTTGCTGGGCATGTCGGGGTCTATGGCAACAGTCCAGCACCCTGACCCGCGTAACAAGAGCGGCCGGGACGGCCGCGGTC
>DASSAT010000198.1:0-10107 GCA_035699305.1 Fimbriiglobus sp.
CACCGTCTGCCGAATGGTGGGCCTCGAAGACTCGGCCCACCCTACGAAAGCGGCCGGTCGGTCACTCGCTCACCAGTTCGCCGCGCTTGCGAATGGTGTCCTTGTGCTTCTCGGTGGTCGGGTAGACGACCCGGTCCCGGGCGGCGTAGTCGGCGGCCGGGTGGGCGGCCCGATACTTCTGTCGGATCGACTGGGCGACCTCGTCCGGCTTGAAGATCGAGTGCAGCTCCAGGTGCAGCGCGGACAGTGTCGCGGCCAGGGCCGCCTTCACCTCGGCGTCCGCCTCCTGATGGTACGCCGGCTGGAGGGTCAGCCGGATGGATCGCAGCGGGTTCAACTTCGGCTGGTCGGCGCGGGCCGGCCGCTGGCCGACCCCCTCCAGGCCGCGCCGCAACTTCGTCATTGCCGCCAACCGCTCGGCCTTCGGCCGCGACTTATCCCCCGCCTCCTTGGCCAGGCCGGGGAGCGCGGCGAAATCGGGCGGTGTCTGGTCGCCCGGTGCGCTCGGCGGCCCACTGAGCAGTCCGTAGCACTGCTTCAGGAGGTCGTGGGCCGCGACGTTGTCGGCGTCCAGCGCCAGGGTCCGCTCGGAGTAGTCCACCGCACGCAGCAGGACTCGCCGCTGGGCGTCGCTGCCCGGCTCCTCCCCCTGGGCGCGCTTGAAGAGCTGGTTGGCGATCAGGTCCAGGATGATGTAATCCTTGGTGAAGTCGAACCCGCGCTCGCGCGGCTGATTGTTCGGATCGACGATCCGCTCCAACTCGGCGATGGCCGCGTCCATGTCGGCGTTGCCGGTGGCCGTCTGGAAGTTGACCACGCCGGTCAGCCAGGCGCGGGTCCACCACGGCGGTGGCGGGTCAGCCTTGCCGGCGAGCTGGAGTTGCTCGGCCGCCTCGGTCAGCCGACCCTCTTCGATGTACACCCGGGCGAGGTTGATGTGCGCGTGGGAGACCGCGTCCTTCGCCCCGAGCGTCAGAAGCGCCTTGAACGCGGCCTCGGCCTGGCGGTAGTTCCCCTTCTTTTCGCCGGCCTCGCCTTCGAGCAGGTTGGCGATGCCGTAGTCGTTCCACCGCTGCCACGCCGGCTGGATCGAGGACTCCTGGGCCGGGACCGTCTCGGCGACGCCGGCGACGGGGAGCGTCACCGTGTCCGCGCACAGGTCGATGACCGGCTGCACCGGCATCGGCTTGTCCTTGTAGATGAACCGCATGTATTCATCGTCAAACTTCCGGTAACGGACCCGGACGTTTAGCTCCACGGGGCCACTGATGTCCTTCGGCACGTCGAGCCGGTAGTGGACCACCTGACCGGCCCCGGGCGGGATTTGATGGTTGTACAGCGGGGTGAAGATGTCCTGCGGGTTGCGGCGATTGATGCGGTTGCCCTGGAAGTCGAGCATCAGCACGTTGAGGAAGTGCGACCACTCGTCCACCGCCCCGGTGTCGCCGGGGCCGGTCATCGCCCCGTTGCGGGCGAACTCCTTACCGCCGCTACTCGCCTTGAAGTCCACCCACACCTCGTTGGAGTCCACCGTTCCCTGGGTGAACGGGTGGCCCATGAACAGCGTGCGGATCACCACCTCGACGACGTAGGACTTTCCCGGCTCCAGCCTCGGCAAGGTCGGCCGCAACGGGGCGATGAGCTTCGCCTCGGTGTCCGGCCCGTCCTTGATGCCGAACAGGTCCACCCGCAGCACCTTGTCCTTCCCGTCGGGGCGGCTGCCGCGCAAGAACGCCGAGTGTTCAGCAATCGCGCGGTCCAGCCCCGGCGCCAGGTGGGCGTACCGCGGTTCGTTCTTCAGAAGTTCCGGCAGCCCAGTGTTCGCGGCGGGGAACAGGTGGTTGCGCTGCGTCCGCTGGCCGGTCGCGGGATCGGTGCGGCCGGCGAAGTTCACGCTCAGGTCGCCGACCTCCTTCTCTGGCATGTGGCAGACGGCGCAGTTGGCGAACGCCTTGGGCGGGTAGTAGAAGCTCCGCGCCCCGTGGCCGGACGCCCCGCTGAGCAGGAAGGTGTCGTAGTGGTTCTGCCCGCGGAGGAAGTCCTTGTAGTGGTTCAGCTCGACCGGCAGGAAGACCTTGTGGCAGGTCGAGCAGAACTCCGCGGTCCGGTGGAACGGCTTGAGGAACGTCTTCTTGTGCAGGTCCGGCTTGGCCTTGACGAGCTGGTCGGAGAGCGCCCGCAGGGTCGGGTTATAACTGAACGCGAACGGGTAGTGGTCGGCGGCCTCGATGGTGTACGCCGCGTTGCCGACGGTCATCTCGTTGACGTGGGTGATCGAGTGGCAGGCGACGCAGGTGATGCCGGCGTGGGCGGCCGGGTGGTTGAGGATGTCGAAGTTCGGGTCGTCGAACGCGCCGCTGAAGAACGGCACCGGGTCGTGACAGCCGGCACACCACCGGCTCGCCTTGACGCTGCCGTCCCGCTTCAGGGACACCTCGCGGGTCTCCTTGATGCTCGCCAGGTACGCCGGGTTATTGAACGAACTGAACTTGTGCGCCGAGTGCAGGTGGTCCTGGTAGATGTCCTGGTGGCAGCGCATGCAGTACTCATCGGACATCATCGCGTATTCCGGGATGAACTTGCCATCGGCGGTCCGCGCCTCGGACGGGTGGAAGTACGCTTCCCCCTCCTTCGGACCCTCGACGAACCAGCGGTGCGGCTGCTGGCTGTGCATCACCATCATCCCGCCGACGAAGAGCGCCACCCCCACGGCCCAGCCCTTGGCGTAGCGCCACTTGATCGGCGGGCCGAGCAGCCGGTGCCGGACGTACAGCCACACCGCCGCGAACGGCAGGACGACGTGCAGCCAGTACATGACCGCCCGGCTCAGCGACTTGGTCGGCAACTGCGGCAGCCCCTCGATCTGGAACAGGGCCAGCCCGGTCAGCCCGACCAGGAGGCCGGAGGTGAACAGAGCCAGCCCCATGCGGACGGCCGCCCGGTTGGGCATCCACGACGCCTTGCGGAAGTGCCACCCGCCGAACAGCACGAACGGTACGAGCACCGCCGTACCGACAACGCCGTGGGCCAGGAACATCCAGACGGTGAAGGTGGTGGCGTAGGTCTTCGGGCGATGGAGCCAGTCGAAGAACGTGACCGCCCCGAGGTAGGCGCCGGTGGTGCCGAGCAGGGCGACGCCGGCGAAGATGGCGTAGAGCAGCACCCGGAGGGTCGGGTTGAGCGTGACCGAGGAGGCGGGCCAGTGGGCCGGCCGCTCCTTGCGGGCGACGCGGACCACCGGTCCGGCTGGCAGAGGCTGGTCCATGAAACGATCCCCGGGATAATCTGAAGGCACGTATGCCTTGATTTTGCGTCAGCCGGCCGCGGCCTTCAAGGCTGCCCGCCGGCCCCACCCCGATTCGGTGCCGGATGCGCTACCTCGCCGCTGCCTGCCAGACCGACCGACCGAACCCGAAACACCGCTCCGAGATCGCGGCCAACGTCTCACACATGCTGGCGATGGCCGCGCGGGCCGTCGTCGGCTACCGGCCGTTCGGGGACGTGCGGCTGGTTGTTTTTCCCGAGTTCGCGCACGCCGCCCCGGTGTACGAGTCGGCCGAGGAGCTGCACGACAAACTCGCCGTGCCGATCCCCAACGAGCACACCGACCGCTACCGCCGGTTCTGCCGCGACCACGGGGCGTACATCCAAACTGGCAGCTTTCTGGAGTCTGATACGCGGTTCCCCGGCCATGTGTTCAACACGACCTGCTTGATCGGGCCGAACGGCTTGCTGTATCGCTATCGCAAGGTGAACCCGTGGATACCGTGGGAGGTCCACACCAGCCCGCACGACCTGCCGGGCTACCCGGACGAGCTGTTCCCGGTGGCGGACACCGAGATCGGCAAGATCGGCGCGGCGATCTGCTACGACTGGCTCTTCCCCGAGGCGATCCGCGAGCTGGCGCTGGGCGGGGCGGAGGTGTTGGTGCGGGTGTCGGCGTACATGGACCCGTGGGGCGCGACGCCGCCGATGGACTGGTGGACGGTGATCAACCGCTGCCGGGCGCTGGAGAACCTGGCCTACGTCGTCGCGTCAAACCAGGCGGCGTCGGCGGACCACTACCCGCCGTTCTCGTGGCCGGGCGGCAGCATGGTGGTCGATTACGACGGGCGGATTCTGGCGCAGGCCGACCCCGGGCCGGGGGAGAAGATCGTGGTGGGGCCGGTGGACATCATGGCGCTGCGGGCCGAGCGCGAGCGGCGGGCCGGGCACCATATGCTCGGGCACCTGCGGACGGAGGCGTACCCGCGGCAGCGGCGGCCGGTGTACCCGGGCGGGACGAAGGACGGGAAGCCGCCGACTGTGAACGGGAATGACGAGGCAATCCGGGAGGGGAAGAAGGCATTCACCACAAAGGCACAAAGATCACACAAAGACACACAAAGAGGAGAGCCGGCATAACGTGCTCTTCTTTGTGCTTCCTTTGTGTGATCTTTGTGCCTTTGTGGTGAATGCCTTTTAAGCCAGTATCTCCTCGACCACCTTCCCATACACATCCGTCAGCCGTTCGTCGCGGCCGTTGTGACGGAAGGTCAGCTTCTCGTGGTCGAACCCGATCAGGTGCAGGATCGTCGCGTGGAAGTCGTGGACGTGCGCCCGGCCATCCACGCCGCGCAGGCCGAACTCGTCGGTCGTGCCGTGGGTCATGCCGCCCTTCACCCCGCCGCCGGCCAGCACCATGCTGAACCCGTAGGGGTTGTGGTCGCGGCCGTTGGTCCCCTCGGTCATCGGCGTCCGGCCGAACTCGCCGCCCCAGATGACCAGCGTCGAGTCCAAAAGGCCGCGCCGCTTCAGGTCGGTCAGGAGCGCCCAGGTCGGCTTGTCGGCCCGCTTGCACATCCGGGTGTGGTTCCCCTCGATGTCCGAGTGGGCGTCCCAGGCGCTGCCGGCGCCGCAGTACACCTGCACGAAGCGCACCCCGCGCTCGACCAGCCGCCGGGCCAGCAGGCAGCGGTGGCCGAACTCGGCCGTCGCCTTCTCGTTCAGCCCGTACATCTCCTTGGTGGCGTCGTCCTCCTTCGACAGGTCCACCGCCTCCGGGGCGGACGCCTGCATCCGGTAGGCCAGTTCGTAGGCCGCCTGCCGGGCGTCGAGCTGGTTGTCGTCGGCCCGTGGCCGGCGGTAGATGTCGTTGAGCTGGCCGATGAGTTCGAGCTTGCCCTTCTGGCGGTCGCCGCCGACATCGGCCGGCGGGGTGAGGTTGAGGACCGGGTCCGGCCCGCCGCGGAAGCGCGTCCCCTGGTACGTCGCCGGCATGAACCCGGTGCCCCAATTTCGCGCCCCGCCGGATACGTCCGCCGGGCCGTCGGTCAGGACGACGAACCCCGGCAGGTTGCGGTTGAGCGTGCCGAGGCCGTACAGCGCCCACGACCCCAGGCACGGCCGGCCGGCCAGCACCGACCCGGTGTTCATCTGGCAGACGGAGCCAACGTGGTTCAGCCCGTCGGCCCAGCACGCCCGGAGGACGCACAGGTCGTCGGCGCACTTCGCCGTGTGCGGCAGCCAGTCGGAGATTTCGAGGCCAGACTTGCCGTGCTTGGCCCACTTGCGTTTCGTGGCCAGCAGCGTGTTGCCGCCGGTGCCCATCGGCGTGACGACGGTGCCGAAGCTCTCGGGCAGCTTCTCTCCGGCGCGCTTCTGGAGTTCCGGCTTGTGGTCGAACAGGTCGATATGGCTCGGCCCGCCCTCCATGAACAGGAAGATGACGGACTTCGCCTTGGCCGGGAAGTGCGGCTTCTTCGGTGCGAACGGGTCGGCGTTCGCACCCCGCGCCTCCTCCGCGACCATCGCGGACAGCGCCAGTGCCCCGAACCCGCCACCGGCGAGCCGGAGGAAGTCGCGGCGGGAGCGGAACGCGGGGATGTGTGGGTCATGCTGGCTCATCGTCCATCACCTCGATTTCTTCATCAGCCTTGCCGAGAACCATCGGTTCAATCAGCAACGTTCCACAGTACCCGACGAACAACCCGGCGATGAGGCACGCTGGCTGTAGTATCAGCTGGCAAGCCCAGGAGCGGGGGAGCAAGCTCCCGAACGTCGCCCCCCAGACGCACCACCCGAACAGTCCCGTGAGCAACGTGACCCGCTTGCGGAGCCGAAGTCGCCACCTCGCCTGCTTCGTCGCGTCCCGTTGCAACCACCAACCGACCAAGACCACGTACCAGACCAGTGCCGCAAGGACGTAGCCGAACAGGCGGAACTCGATCATCGACACCCGTCGGGGTCAGTCCACGTACAGGAATTCGTTCAGGTTCAGCAGCGCGTGGCAAAGGTCCATCACCGCCTCGGCCGGCTTGCCGGAGTGCTTGGCGAGGAAGCGCTGCGCCGCCTCGCGCTCCTCGGTGTCCGGCGGGCGGCCCAGCGCCAGCTCGAACACCTTGCCGATCACGTCGTCGCCGGCCTCCTTCGTCACCCGCGCCGCGAACGCCTTCGCCAGGCCCAGCACCATCTCGTCGTTGAGCAGCGTCAATGCCTGCGGGGCGGTCGTGGTCACGAACCGGCGGGCGCAGACCTCGTTGCGGTCCGGACTGTCGAAGAGCGAGAAGAACGGATAGCGCAGGTTCCGCTTCACCGCGACGTAGATGCTGCGGCGGTCCCGCTCGGCCGGGTCGGCGGAGACCGGCCACTTGTCCGCGGCTTTCTTCAGCTCGGCGGGCAACTCGGGGTAAACACCCGGCCCGCCGGCCTTGAGGTTGAGCTTGCCGGCGATGGCCAGCATCGCGTCGCGGGCCGCTTCGCCGTCGAGCCGCTTGCGCGGCATCCGCCAGAGGAGCTTGTTGTCCGGGTCGGCCTTCAGCCCGTGGGAGGCGACGCCGGACTGGCGGTACGCCGTCGAGGTGACGATGAGGCGGTAGATGCGCTTAAGGGCCCACGCCGAAGCCCGTGGACTGCCGTCCACGGGCTTGGAGGGCGTCATTAACTCATGCGCCAGCCAGTCCAACAGCTTCGGGTGGGTGGGCCGCTCGCCGGCCTTGCCGAAGTCGGCCGGGTTCGCCACGATGCCGCGGCCGAAGAGCTGCTGCCAGACGCGGTTCACCGCCACCCGGGCCGTCAGCGGGTTGTCCGCCGACGTGATCCACTTCGCCAGCGCGGTCCGCCGGCCGGTCGTCCCCTGCGGCGTCGGCTTGCACTCCGCGTCGCGGTCGTCGATCGCCGACAGGAACCCGGGCACCACCTCGTTGCCGGGCCGGTTCCAGTTGCCGCGGATGAGCCGGTGCGTTGGTGGGGCGACCGGGCCGACGTCGGTCATGGCCATCGCTGTCGGCGGCTTGGGCGGCTTGTGCTTCGACAGCTCGGCCAGTTCCTTCTCCAGCGCCTCGTACTTGACCTTCTCGGCCCCCTTCATCTTCTTGGACCAGTCCACCTTCTCGCCGTACACCTGACTCTCGACCATCGCGGCGATCTGCTTCTGCCAGGGGGTGCGGTCCGCCGCCGGGATGTCGATCAGCTTGACGTAGACCGCCTGCTGCCGCTTGCGCTGGCGGGCCGCCTCCTTCGCGCGGTACGGCTTCTCCAGCGCGGCCATCCGGCCGTGGACGTCGGCCGTCGTCGCCTCCCAGGCGTCGTACTTCGAGGTGTCGCCGATCGGCACGTCGGTCGGCCAGTACCCGGCGAAGAACGCCTGGAACCTGTAGTAGTCCTCCTGGGTGATCGGGTCGAACTTGTGGTCGTGGCACTTGGCGCAGCCGACGGTCAGCCCGAGGACCGCGGCCGCGGTCGCGTCGGTGATGTCGTTGAGGATGTCGATCCGCTTGCGTTCCACGTCCACCGCGTTGGACTCATACGGGTAATGCCGCAGGAACCCGGTTGCAACCAAGGCTTGCGGGTCGCCGGGGTAGAGTTCGTCGCCGGCGAGCTGCTCCTTGAGGAACCGGTCGTAGGGCTTGTCCGCGTTGAACGAGGCGATGACGTAGTCGCGGTAGCGCCAAGCGTCCGGCCGCCGCTCGTCGGACTTGTAGCCGTTGGACTCGGCGTAGCGGACCGCGTCGAGCCAGGCGAGGGCGGCGCGCTCGCCGAAGTGCGGCGAGGCGAGCAGGCGGTCCACCAGCGTCTCGTAAGCGGTCGGCGACTTGTCGTTCAGGAAGGCGTCGATCTCGGCGGGCGTCGGCGGCAGCCCGGTCAGGTCGAACGTGGCGCGGCGGATCAACGACCGCTTATCGGCCGGCGGGGCGAAGGTGAGCTTCGCGGCGTCGAGCCTCGCCAGCAGGAAGGCATCGACCGGGTTGTTTGGTGTTTGGGATTTGGTGCTTGGGATTTCCGGCCGATGCGGTCGGTGGAAGGCCCAGTCGTCCGGGACGGCTGGGTCCGCCGCGGTTAGCCGCGAGGCGAAGCCGAGCGCGGCCAGGACGATGAGCCAGCGGCGGGTCGGCAAGTGTGTCATTAGCGGCGGGTTCGGCGGCGGGTCGGGGCGGGATCCCTCACACTGAGAGTTTAATCGGCGGGCGGGCGGGCGGTCAAATCGGAATCCCTGGGACCGCGGCCGTCCCGGCCGCTCTTGCTCCACGAGTCGGGGGTCTGGGATGACATCTCAACGCCGCGGCCGGGCGGAGCAAGAGCGGCCGGGACGGCCGCGGTCCCAGGGTGTCATGTACAGATCGCGCGCATCACCGTGCCGTGATCGACGTCGAGCCGCTTGCGGCCGGGCACGTCGAGCCGGGTCGTGTCGAGGCCGAGCCGGTCGAGGACGGTGGCGTGGACGTCGGTGACGTAGTGCGGCGACTCGACCGCGTGGAAGCCGAACTCGTCGGTCGCCCCGTGGACAATCCCCCGCTTGATGCCGGCCCCGGCCAGCCAGACCGTGAACCCGTGCGGGTGGTGGTCGCGGCCGGTCGGCATCTTGTACACGTCGCGCGTCTCCAGCCCCGGCGTCCGGCCGAACTCCGTGGCACAGACCACAAGCACGTCCTTGTCCAGCCCGGTCCGCTTCAGGTCTTTAATCAGCCCGGCCAGGGGTTTATCGACCCGCTCGGCGCTGCGGGCGTGGAGTTTCTTCAGCTCGTTGTGCGAGTCCCACTCGCCGTAGTCGCTCAGGTAGACCAGGGTGAAGCGCACCCCCTTCTCGGCCAGCCGCCGCGCGGCCAGCAGCCGTCGGCCGTAGACCGCGGTCGTCGGGTTGTCGAGGCCGTAGAGCGCCTGCGTCTCCTTGGTCTCCTTCGACAGGTCGAGGACTTCGGGGACAGCCTTCTGCATCCGGTACGCCAACTCGTAGGACTTGATCCGCGCTCGCAGCTGCTCGTCGTCGGGGTACTCGACCGCGGCGAGCCGGTTCAGCTCGTCCGCGAACGCGAACTGGTCGGCCTGTTCCTTGGCCGAGACGCCCTTGCCGCGGGTGGCGAACGGCAGCGGGTGCTTCGGGTCCAGGCTCAGCTCGACGCCAGCGTACCGTGGGCCGAGGTAGTCGGCGGCGTAGTCCTTCTTCACCCGCGGGTCTTTGACGTTGCCCAGGAAGACGAACTGCGGCAGGTCCTCGTTCAAGGTGCCCAGGCCGTAACAAATCCACGACCCGATGACCGGCTGCTGCTCGTCCAGGGCGTGCCGGCCGGTGTGGAACTGGAACTCGGCGTTGTGGTCGTTGTCCGTCGTGTACATCGACCGGACGAACGCCATGTCATCGACGCAGCCGGCCATGTGCGGCCACCAGTCGGCGACTTCGAGGCCGAGGTCGCCGTGCTTCTTGAACCCGACCTGGAGCGGGAAGATTTTCGGGTACGGCCGGGTGCCGCCGACCACGTCGCGGGAGAGCTTGACGAACCGCTCGGATTTGAGCGGGTCCGGCAGCGGGGCGGCGTCGGCGAACGTCTTGCCGGCGTACTTGTTCAGGAGCGGCTTCGGGTCGAAGCTCTCCAGGTGGCTGACGCCGCCGGAGAGGAACACCCAGATGACCGACTTCGCCTTCGGCGGGAAGTGCGGCTTGCCGTCAGGCGGCGCCCACCTCGCGTCCGCGGCGAACCCGTCGCGGTGCAGCATCGCGCCGAGGGCCAGCCCGGTGAAGCCCAGGCCGACGTCGGCGAGGAACGTCCGGCGGTTGACGCGGCCGCAACACGGGCCGGGGGTGGTTCGCATGGGGTCTCACCTCTTTCTCCCTCCCCCCTTGGGGGGAGGGTT
>DASSAT010000199.1:0-4028 GCA_035699305.1 Fimbriiglobus sp.
CGACTCGTTGAGCAAGAGCGGCCGGGACGGCCGCGGTCCCAGGGGGAGCCGCTACCGTCCCCGCACGGCGGCCTCCTCGACGGCGCGGACCACGTCGCTCGCCATCGCGCCCTCGTAGAGGTGGTTGCCGATCTGGAACCGCAGCCGGGCCGTGTGAGGAGCGTTCTTCGCATCGACGCCGGGCGGACGCGACCAGTACAGCCGGATCGTCCCCTTGCGGCCGCTCTTGAGCACCACCCGGTACTCGCCGAGGAACGGCCCCCGAGCGTCCGGGTACGACCCCACCTCCGCCGCCGCCTTCAGTGGCGCCAGGAGCCGCCCGTAGTCCTCGGGCGCCGCGTAGTACGGGCGGACGATCTCGCCGCCGTCCAACTCCTTGCGGTTGTGGAGTTCCACCCGCAGCGACCGGACGTTCGCTGGCGTCAACTCGGCCGGCGACTCGAACGCCTGCCCCATGAGCAGGCGGGCGCCGACGAGCGCCAGCCCGTACACGGCCGGGACCAGCAAGAGCACGACGGCAAACACGATCAGCGCGATCTTCTTGCCGGTCCGCGGCCGGGTCGGGGTGGCGTCGGAGGTCATCGTCAGCCCTGTAGGTGCGCTTCCAGGAACCACAGGTTATGTCTTGACATAACCCACAAGTGGCGGTACTCTGTGGCCGTCTTACTGTCCACGCCCACTTGGGTATCTAACCATGCCCGCCCCCGCCGGCAAGCCGCCACGGAAGACGCCCCCCGCCATCGCGTACAGTTACCTCCGCTACAGCAGCCCGGCCCAATCCGACGGCGATTCCGTCCGCAGGCAGACGGCGCTGCGTGATTCGTGGCTAAGCCGCAACCCGCACGTCCGCCTCGACAGCGCCTTGAAGATGGAAGACCGCGGGGTGAGTGGCTTCCGCGGCGAGCATCGCACGAACCGGAAGCACGCGCTGTCGCAGTTCATGGATGAGGTCGAACGGGGCCGGGTGCCCGGCGGGTCGTACCTCATCGTCGAGAACTTGGACCGGCTGACTCGGGAAGACCCGGAGACGTCCATCCCGCTGGTGCTGAACTTGATCCGGTCCGGCGTGCGGATCGTGCAACTGGTGCCGGCCGAGATGGTGTACGAGCCGGGCATGGACTTCGGCCGGCTGATGATGATGCTATGGGAACTGGCCCGCGGGCACGGCGAGTCGAAGCGGAAGAGCGGGTTGGTCGGCGCGGCCTGGGGCGAGAAGAAGCGGGCCGCCCGTGAGCGCCATGTCCCGCATGGCAAGGCGGTCCCCGCGTGGCTGGAACTCTCGGATGGGGAGTATCGTATCCGTCCCGAGGTCGGCCGGACCGTCCGCGCCATCTACCGGATGGCCGCGGACGGGATGGGGAACATCGCCATCGCTCAGCGGCTGGCCGCGGAGGGCGTCGCGCCGGTCGGCCGCACGGGCGTCTGGAACAAGGGGTACGTCAACCGGCTCCTCACCAGTCGCAGTGTGCTCGGGGAGTACCAGCCGATGACGGGGCCGCGTGGCCGGCGGGTGCCGGACGGCGATGCGATCGAAGGCTACTTCCCGCGGCTCATCGACGATGCACTGTGGGCCAAGGTTCAGGCGACTCGGGGTCGCCGGTCCCACCCCGGCAGCCGGCGTCCGCGAAGCCGGCACACCCTGGCGGGGTTGGTCGTGGACGCCCGCACCAGTTCACCAATGTACGTCCACAAGCACCAGCGGGTCGGGCCTGTCTTCGTCAGCCGCGACGCCTACGAGCGCCGGCCGGGCGCGCCGTGGGAGACGTTCCCGGTTGGCGTCCTGACCGACGAAATCCTGAAGTGGCTGGCTGAGTTGCGGGCGGACGAGCTGTTCGACGACCCGGGCGCGGCCAAAGTGTCCGAGCTGACGGCGAAACTGGCCGACGTGGAACTCCGGCTGGCGAAGGCCCGGGAGGGGTACGACGCGGACCCCGAGAACCAGACCTGGAGTCACATGATCGACCGATACGACCGCGGGCGGCGGAAGCTGGTGGCCGACCTGACCGCGGCCCGAGCGGAGGCGGCCAACCCGCTTTCGGCATCGTGGGCGGAGGCGGTCGAGCTGATGCGTCAGAAGGAGCCGGAGCGGCTGCGGGCGGCCCTGAACCGGACGGTCGAAGAAATCCGGGTACTCATCGTGGGGCGGCCGATGGGCAAGCTGGCGGCCGCGCAAGTCCGCTTCCGCGGCGGCGGGCAGCGCGACTACCTGGTGTGCCGGTATTACCGGCACCGCTCGGTCCCGAAGGAACAGCACGTCCCGGTCCGGTCGTGGTCCTTCGCCGACGCCGGTGCCGGCCCGCTCGACCTGCGTGACCCGGCCGAGGTGGCCGAACTGGAGAAGTTCCTGGCGGCGGCCGACGTGGATGAGCTGGAGCGGCACCTAGACGGCGAGACGGGGAAGCCGGTGAAGCGGGCGAAGTGATAGGATGGCATCGTGCGGCTCGCTACCGCACCGGCCCCGGGGGCATCGCGGTCCGCGTCTCGACCGCCTGCCCGCCGGGGCCACTTCCGGGAGACGCACACATGTCGAAGCGCCGATCCGGCGATCCGCCCACCCGTGGCGACGTGGCACTTCGCCCGGACCAGCTGGTCGATGCACAGAAAGACATCGCCAGCCTCGACGCCATGACCGCGAACACGGTGGTCCGCGGGTGGGTGCTCGACCTCGCCGCGAAGCACGCCGACGCCCCGCCGCGGCCCGGACTCCGACTGAGCATCGACCTCGACCGGCTGACCGTGACGCTGGACGGCGTGACCTGCGACGTGCGGAGTATCCTAGCCCTGAGATGGCTGCGCGTGCTGGCGGACCGCCCTGGGGTGTGGGTCAGCGGGCGGGAGTTGGCGCACTACGACGCGCAGCTGGATGGCGCGTTGACGAGTCGTCTCAAAAAGAAGCTGCCCGAGTGCGTCCGACCACTCATCCGATCCGAGTCGGGCCGCGGCTCGAAACTCGACCTGTCCTAGCTGGTGCCTAGCAAGTCCGTAGATGCGACACCCCCTCCGCCCGCATACTGCGGGCATGAGCACGACCACGACCCCGCCCCCCGATCCAGTCGAGCTGGTCCGGCAGCTCGACCCTGGCACCATCCGCGCCCGGCTCGCCGAGATGGAGCGCGAGCGCCGCGCGCTGCTGGTGCTGTTGAGGGCGGCCGGCCACGCCCACCCCGAGCGGGAGGTGGCCAGCCGTGCCCGCTGACCCCGCCGCCGCGCAGTCCCCGCTGGCCGACCTGCTCACGCGGTCCCCCCGCGTGACCGCGTGGCTCGACCGGCTCGCGGCCGGCGACCGCGGGACCGCGACCCCGCCCCCGCCGAAGGTGCGGGGCAACGCTCGCCGCGAGAAAGTGATCCCGGCGAACACCGGGTCGTAAAGAGTGCGGCCATCGGGGCACGACTCCCGATGGCCGCGATGGCCGCACGATGGAGTACGCACCGTGAGCTACGCTAATCTACGTCCAGATTCGTTGCGGTGCCGCGCACGGCAGAGAGCCGAAGGGGGTGACGGCATGAGTGTCTTATCCCCCTTGAAGTGGCACGGAGGCAAGAGCTATCTGGCGACGCGGATCGTCGCGCTGATGCCGCCGTGCACACACTACGTCGAGCCGTTCGCCGGTGGCCTGTCGGTGCTACTGGCCCGGAACCCGGACGGCATATCCGAGGTGGTCAACGACCTCGACGGCCGACTGACCGGGTTCTGGCGCGTGCTTCAGGACGCCGACCGGTTCGACCAGTTCCGCCGCATGGTCAATGCCGTCCCGTTCTCCGAGGCGGAATGGCGCGACGCGGGCGGACGGCTGGAAGACACCGACTCCGTTGTTGCGGCCGTCGCGTTCTTCGTGCGCTGCCGGCAGTCATTGGCCGGCCGGCTGGACACGTTCGCGCCGCTGTCGCGCAGCCGGACCCGGCGCGGGATGAATGAGCAGGCGTCCGCCTGGCTGTCGGCCGTCGATGGATTGCCCGCCGTCCATGCCCGGCTGCGGCGCGTCGTCATTCTCAACCGCGATGCCCGCGATGTGATTCGGCAAGAGGAC
>DASSAT010000200.1:0-3387 GCA_035699305.1 Fimbriiglobus sp.
AGCCGGGTGTCCGAGAAGGACTTCCGCCTGCCGATCGCGGAGGGCGATCTGAGCCGCGAACTGCTGCCGATCCACGGCCGTCTGACGCAGACCCTCGACGAACTGCGGCGGGCGTTCGAGCGGGAGAAGCAGGCCGTCGCCGACCTCTCCCACGAACTCAAGACCCCGCTGGCCGCCCTGCTCACCAGCGCCGGCGTCGCCCTTCGCAAGCCGCGGACGGCCGAGCAGTACAAGGCCACGCTGGAGGAGTGCCGCGACATCAGCCGCCAGCTCGGCCGACTGGTGGACCGGATCATGACCCTGGCGTCGCTCGACGCCGGCAACGACCGGACGGTGAGCGAGCGGGTGGACGCCTCCGACGTGGCCACCGAGTGCGCCATCATCACCCGCCCGCTGGCCGAGGCCCACGGGCTGACCCTCACCACCGCCATCGACAGCGACGCCGAGATGGACACCGACCCGGACAAGCTGCGGGAGGTGCTCACCAACCTGCTGGGCAACGCGATCGAGTACAACCGCCCCGGCGGCTCGATCGATGTGCGCGTCGCCGCCGACCGCGGCCGGGTGACGTTCACCGTCCGGGACACCGGCATCGGCATGACCCCGGAGGTGCGGGCGAAGATCTTCGAGCGGTTCTACCGGGCCGACCCGTCCCGGACCCAGACCGGGGTTCACGCCGGGCTGGGGCTGGCGATCGTCGCGGAGTACGTCGGGCGGCTCGGCGGGACGATCGCCGTCGAGAGCGAGCCGGGGGTCGGCAGCACGTTCCGCGTCACCCTGCCGACGAACGGAGTCGCCCTGCCCGACACCAGCGGCGCGGTCGGCCGCTCCGGCTTCACCCCGCTGCTGCTCCCGCGGGTGCGGTCGGCCGCCGGGGCCGACTGAGACCCGTCTACCCCGTCGCGGCGTCGCGTGGTAAAACGTCCCTGGACCGACGGGATTGTCCGGGAAGGGGGCGTGCGATGACTCGCGGGGTCTCATGGGCGGCGGTGCTGGCCCTGGCAACGGTCGGTTGCGACGACGTCCCGCGGACGATCGCCACGGCCAGGCCGGTCTCCACCGACCCGGCGAACAAGTCCGCGTCCCAGATCACGCCCGAAAAGGCGCCCGACAAGTCCGACCCGAAGGCGGTCGAGGTGGTGGCCGCCGCGGTCGCCGCCCACACCGGCGGCAAGCCGGCGCTGCTCCAGCAGTTCAAGACGGTGCAGTACGTCCGGGAGGGGAAGATCCGCCCGGGCGGGTCGGCCCCGACCGACCAGAAGTGGGAAGTCCACGCCGCCTGGCCGGATCGCTTCCGCATCCGCGCCGAGATGCCGGGGCCGAGCACCGGCATCGCCGCTTGGACCGACCACGGCGGCTGGCGGAAGGGGGGGGCGATCGACAAGACCCCCATGACGCCTGCGGAATTCAAGGACATGCAGCTCGAATCCACCGGCGAGTGGCTGCTATTCCTGTTCCCGCTGACCGAGCCGGGCGCGGTCCTGGCGCCGGTCGCGGAGGTGAAGGTCGGCGACAGGCCGGCCGACGGGGTCCGGGTCTGGCACCCCCGCCTGTCCGACGCGATCGCCTACTTCGACCGGGAGACGAAGCTCCTGGTGCGGCTCACCTATGACGGCCGCGAGGGCGGCAGGAAGGTCAACAAGGACGTGCGGGTCCTCGGCCTCAAGGAGTTCGCGGGGGTCAAGCTGCCCGAGCGGACGGCCTACAAGATCGATGGCGTCGAAATCGCCGAGTGGACGACGACCGCGGTCGAGCCGAAGGCCCAACTCGACTCCAAGCTGTTCGAGGAGCCGTAGGCGGCCCGGTGGCTACCGCTTCGGCGGCGGCGGAAGGTCCGGGCCACCCGCCGGCTTGTACACCGGTACCGGCTCGCCGGCCCCCAGCGGCACCGGCGCGATCGGGGCGATCGACCCCCCGGCGGGCTGCGACGCCGGCGGCAGCGGCGGGACCGGCGTCTGCGGCAGCGGGGCTGTCGGCGACTCCTTCAACCCGGTGCTCGGATGTAGTGCCCCGCCGACGCCGATCGTCTCCGGCTTGCGGGCGATCTTGTCCGCGAACACCTCCAGGTCCCGCGCCACCTTCTCCAGCCGCGCGAGAATCCGCGCCACGCCGACCGCCGAGGCGTTGAGGTTGTTGTAAAGCGACGGGTCGGCGATCAACTTCTGCACCGTCCCCTCGGACCGGGTCAGCACCCGCAGCGTCCGGGACAGGTCCGCGGAGACGGCGTTGAGGTTCTTGACCGTCTCGGCCACGTCCCGCTGGAACGTGTCGGCGTTATCGGCGAACGGCCGGGTCGCCTTCTCGATGTTCGCCAGCGCCCGCCCCGACTGCACCGCCCGGGCGTTGAACTCCTTGATCGTCTTCTCGGCGGAGTCGAGCACCAGGGCCGCCAGCCGGATTGTCTTGGTCAGGTCCTCGCCGGCGACCGACAGGCTCCGGACCAACGCGGCGACCGCCTTGCGGTTCTCGGGGTTGAGCAGGTCGTTGGTGCTGCCGAGCGTCTGTTGCAGCGCTTTGAGCGTCTTGTCCAGCTCCGGGCCGGTGGACTTCATCTGCGCCCGCAGGTCGTCGGCCACCGGCTTGATCGCCCGCAGCAGGTCGCGGATGTCCTGCAACACGGCCCGGACGGTGACTTTATCGTCCGGCTGCTTGAGCGGGTCCGGCTGGGCGTCGGCGGTGCCGATCAGCTCTTGTACTTTCGTGTTGGTCTTGCGTAACTCGGGGATGAACTCCCGGGCGTCTTTCGAGAGGGCGCCGAACTCCTCAGCCGCCTTCTCGATCTTCGGGACGGCCCGCTCGAACTTCTGCACCGACTCGGACATCCGCACCAGCGACTCCTGGGCGGACGGGATGACCGACTGCGCCTGCCCGAGCAGTGTGCGGGCGCTGACCGGCGGGACGCCCGCGATCTCGGCGCCGCGCGGCAGCGGTTCGCCGCGGGAGGGGGCCGGGCCTTCGGCGGTCGTCTTCGGGACGAAGTCCAGTGCGGTGTCGCCGCTCAGGAATCCGCGGGTGATGACCGCGTCCTCGCCGGTCCGCGGGACGTGCTTCGGATCGACCTCGATGTTGACACGGACCTGGCCGGTGGCCTCGTCGAGGTCGAGGGCCGTCACTTCGCCGACGCGGACGCCGGACTTGCGGACCGGCGTCCCGGGGGCGATCCCGGGCGCCTCCGGGAACAGGACGGTGTACTTCGCCCGGTTGGTGAAGAAGGTCGGTGTGCCGCCGAACAAGACGACGAGCACGGACAGGACGCCCAGCGCCGCCGCGACGAACAGGCCCAATCGGAGGCGGAGAGATCGTTCGGCCATGATCGGTCTCCTGGCGAATCCCGAGTGGAAGTGAGGGGGTGGGCGGTCCACCCCTCCCCCCCACCCCCTCCCCGAA
>DASSAT010000201.1:0-4226 GCA_035699305.1 Fimbriiglobus sp.
GGCCGAACGACCTGCTCGCCCGCTGCCTGGAGGCGGACGGGATGACCCGCGACCAGGCCGGCATGTTGCACGAGGTCCGCACCACGCTGGGCACCGTCACCGAGCGGCTCCAGCAGATCCTCCGCACCGTCCGCCGCGACCCGGGTAAGAGCGAGGTGACGCGCGTGGACCTGAACCGACTGGTTCACGACACGGCCGGCACCTGGGCCGGGATGTCGCTGGAGAAGTGGAAGCTGCGGATCGCCATCGACGTGGCGGCCGAGCCGCTGTGGGTCCGCGGCGACCTGTCGCACTTGCAGCAGGCGGTCGAGAACCTGGTGTTCAACGCCCGAGACGCGACCTTCGAGATGCGCAACCGGCTGGTGGACGCCGCGCGCACCGACCGGTCAGTGGACCCGGCGGCCCGGCGGCAGCGGCTCATTGAGGCTTACGGGTGGAAGGGCGAGGTGTCATTGGCGACCCGGCGAGAGGGGTCGGCGGCAGTTCTGGAGGTGCGCGACAACGGCGTCGGCATGACCGAGGAGGTGCGGCGGAACTGCCTGCGGACGCACTACTCGACCAAACGAGACAACGCCATCTACGAGGGGTACAGTGCCGGGATGGGGCTGGGGCTGTCGTTCGTGGCGGTGGTGCTGGAGCACCACGGGGCCGAGTTGGAGATCGCGTCCGAGCCGCTCAAGGGGGCGACGTTCCGCGTCCGTTTCCCGCTGACCGAAGCCGAATCGGCGGAGGAGCGGCACAGAGAACGATCCGCAGATTACGCAGATTCCACAGATTAGAAGACAGATAAGAATACAGAAGAGAGTAGACAGCTTTTGAGAAGAGTAAGCGTTCTCTCTTCCTCTTCCGCCTATCTCTATTCTTATCTGTCTTCTAATCTGTGGAATCTGCGTAATCTGCGGATCGTTTACGGGCTGACACTTGGGGGAGCCAGCGTTCCACCAGTCATGACGATTCCTTCGGCTCGGCGGGCAGCCGCCAGTCGATCGTTGGCTCGCCGGCCGCGGCGAGTGCGTCATTCGCCTTCGAGAACGGCTTGCTGCCGAAGAACCCGTTGCTCGCCGACAGCGGCGATGGGTGGGCCGACGCCAGGATGACGTGGCGCTTGGTGTCGATCAGCCCCGCCTTCTTCTGAGCGTGCGCGCCCCACAGGACGAACACCACTGGCCGCGGCAGCTCATTGACGGCTTGCAGGGCCGCGTCGGTGAACGTCTCCCACCCCTTCTTGGCGTGCGACGCCGGCTTGCCGGCCCGGACGGTCAGCACCGTGTTGAGCAGGAAGACGCCGCGCTTCGCCCACGCCGCGAGGTAGCCGTGCTTGGCCGGCGGGATGCCGAGGTCGGAGTGGAGTTCCTTGTAGATGTTCCGCAGCGACCCCGGCAGGGCGACGCCCGGCCGGACCGAGAAGCACAGCCCGTGGGCGTGGCCGGGGGTCGGGTACGGGTCCTGGCCGAGGATCACCACCCGCACCTGGTCAAGCGGCGTGTACTGGAAGGCGTTGTATACGTCAGGCTCCGGCGGCAGGATTTCGTACTCGGCCCGCTCCTTCCCGACGAAGCGCATCAGTTCGGCGAAGTACGGCTTGCCGAACTCGGCCGTGAGCACCTTCGCCCAGGGCTTCGGCAGCTCAGGCGACGGCGGAAGTTGCGACGAGTCCGCGTCCGCCTCGGGGAACAGGGAGTCGGTGGAGGTGTGCCTGGATCGCTTGGCGGGCATGGTCGGCCCTCGCGGGAAAGAACCGCGCAGGTGAGCCTAGCAGACGGCGTACCGGCCGGCCGCACCCTCTTGTCAATTCGGACCGCGCGGGTTTAGTCTGTACTGTCGTAAGGTGAGCCGTCCCCGTAGCTCAACTGGATAGAGCGTCGGCCTCCGGAGCCGAAGGTTAGAGGTTCGAATCCTCTCGGGGATACTTCCCGCGACCGCCTCAACCCCCGGGCCTGCCGGGGGTTTTTCGTTGCCCCGGTGTGCTGCTCAAGTACCAGATCGTAAGCTTGTCGGTGTCAACTCGCTGCGGGTACGATAGCGGCATGAGCACCACCACCCCGACCCTGACGGACGAGCAGAGCCGGGCCGTCGCCGCACAGCCCGGCGAACCACTCCGCCTGATCGACCCGGTCACCAACCGGGCCTACGTGTTGTTGCGCGCGGACCTCTACGACAAGGTACGGGAACTGTTACAAGGGTTCAGCCCGCCCGACGCCTACCCCGCGATCGACCGGGCGTTCGCCACCGGGTGGGACGACCCCAGGATGGACGACTACGACCGGTACGAGGAACTCAGGAAATGACCACATGGCGACATCGGACGTTCTCCCTCCCGGCCCCCGCGGCACGCCGATCGGTGGCAGCCTCCGCCGGTTCATGACCGAGCGGCTCGACTTCTTCCTTGATGTGGCCCGCACCCACGGCGACCTCGCCAGCTTCCGGTTCGGCCCGCGGCGCATCTTCCTCGCCAGCCACCCCGACCTCGTCGAGCAGGTCCTCGTCACCGACGCCCGGCACTACCTCAAACACTTCGGCGCCCGCCTGTACAAGCCGGTCCTCGGCAACGGCCTGGTGACGAGCGAAGGGGACTTCTGGCTCCGCCAACGGCGGCTATCGCAGCCGGCGTTCCTCAAGCACCGCGTCTTGTCCTACGCCGGAGTGATGACCGGCCTGACCGAGCAGATGCTCGCCGACTGGGCCGATGGGCAGTCGGTGGACGTACACGACCAGTTCAGCGCCCTGACCAGCCGGATCGCGCTCAAGACGCTCTTCGACCTGGAGGACGCCGGCAACCGAGCGGCGTTCACCGACGCCCTGCGCGAGGCGTTCACGCTGATGAGTGAGCGGTTCCGGTCGGTGCTGCCACTGCCCTCGTGGATGCCGACGCCGCGGAACCTGCGGCTGCGGCGGACGATCGCGCACCTGAACCGGGTGGTGGACGGGTTCGTTGCCGCTGGCCGGGCGCGGAAGCAGCCGGGGGACGACCTGCTCAGCCGGCTGCTGGGCGCGCAGGACGAGGACGGCACCCGGATGACCGACCGGCAACTCCGCGACGAGGCGATGACTCTGTACCTCGCTGGCCACGAGACGACCGCCCTGACGCTGTCGTGGAGCTGGGACCTGCTGGCCCGCCACCCCGAGGCCGTGGCGCGGCTGGTCGAGGAGTGGCAATCGGTACTCGGCGGGCGGACGCCGACGGCCGACGACCTGCCGCGGCTGACGTACACGGACGCGGTCATCACGGAGGCGATGCGGGTCTACCCGCCGGTGTACCTGCTCGGCCGGGAGGCGACCCGCGACCTGGAACTGGGCGGCTACCGGGTGCGGAAGGGGTACACGGTGTTCGTCAGCCAGTGGGTGTCGCACCGGGACCCGCGGTACTTCCCGGACCCCGAGCCGTTCCGCCCGGAGCGCTGGCTGGACGGGCTGGCGAAGCGCTTGCCGAAGTACGCCTACTACCCGTTCGGTGGCGGCCCGCGGGTGTGCATCGGCAACACGTTCGCGCTGATGGAGGCGGTGCTGGTCCTGGCGACGGTTGGCCAGCGTTACCGGTTCACGCTGGCTTCGAACGCCCCAGCCGAGTTCAACCCGCAGATCACGCTGTTGCCGAAGGCCGGCATCCCGACGGTGTTGCGGCGGCGGTGAGGCGCGTAAAAAACCCCCGGGTCCGCCCGGGGGTTTTCGTTCAGTGCGGAAGAGAGGACTTGAACCTCCACGTCCTTTCGGACACCAGAACCTGAATCTGGCGCGTCTGCCAGTTCCGCCACTTCCGCGGCCGGACGGCGGTCAGCCGTCGGGTGTGGTGTCATCTTAAGCGGACGCGGCCGACCGTCAAGCGGTTCGCGCGGGCGGCTACTTCTTGACCTTCGGGGCGGCCTTGAACTCATCGGGTGTCATCTTCTTCACCTCCCCGTTCGTGAGCAGGACGCCCCCGCCCTCGGTCTCCACCTTCTTCTCGAAGGCGATGATCTCCGTGCCACCTTCCCCGACCGGCGGCATCTTCACCCCCCAGATCACCTTCACATCGCCGGACCGGATCGCCTGGACGCCCCGGGGGTAAAGGGCTTCATTCCTCAGCACGTCGGCGGGCTTGGTCGGCGCTCGTCCGGTCGTCTCGGTATAAGCCCGCAACAGGTCGCCGACTTCCGTTAGGCCCGTACCCAATTCCAGGGCCGCCTGCTCGGATGGCATGCTCGTCGTCGAGGAGCAGCCGACCCCGAGCAGGAACGCGACACCAACAA
>DASSAT010000202.1:0-6648 GCA_035699305.1 Fimbriiglobus sp.
TTCACCACCTCGCCACCCCACCACCCCACCACCTGTCACGGAGTGGCCGATGTACGTGTACGAGTGTCCCGAGTGCGGCAACAAGGTCAAGCTGGCCCAGCCGGCCGTGCCGGGCAAGAAACTCCGCTGCCCGGTGTGCGAGGCCACCTTCGCGCCGCAGGGGGAGATGATCGCGCTGGCCGACGCGCCGAAGGCCAAGCCAGTCGCGGCCAAGCCGGCGGCCGCCCGCCCGGTCGCCGCCCCGCCGCCGGCCCGCCCGGCGGTGGTCGAGGACGACGCCAACGACGTCACCCCTTACGGGGTCGTCCAGGAGACCGAGGAGGAGAAGCGGCTGGCCGCCAAGAACAAGCCGACCTTCACCGAGACGCACGACAAGTTCAAGAAGAGCGCCCGCGGCCCGGCGTCGGCGCTCCTGGTGCTGCCGACCAACCTGCTGATCGCCGAGGGGTCGCTGACCGGCATCGCCGGGGTCGGGGCAGTGGTGGTCGGGCTGTGGCCTCTGGTCTTCACCAACGCCCCGCCGTCGGACGAGGAGATCGCCGAGCAGCTAGTCGTCATCTTCGGCGGGCTGGTGGCGCTGGTGTACGGCGCGCTGATCTGCGTCGGGGCCAGCAGGATGCAGTCGCTGGAGTCCTACGCCTGGGCCATGATCGGGGCGGTGCTCGGCATCTTCCCGCTGCTGGCCGGCATCTTCGCCATCGTGGCGCTGCGCGACCCCCGGGTGATCGCCGGGTTCGAGGAAGTCGAGGGGGCGATCGACGACGAGGACGAAGATCAGGACGACGAGGACGAGGACGACGAGGACGACGAGTAGGCACGTTTAGCCGCGAGGCGGAGCCGAGCGCGATGACCCACGAACTCACCGATGCCGAACTGCTGACCCGGTTCCGGGCCGGGCACGACGCCGCCCTCGGCCGCCTGTTCGAGCGGTACGAGGGGCCGGTGTTCCGGTTCCTCTTCGGCGTCCTCCGGGACCACCACCAGGCCGAGGACGCGCTGCAAGAGACGTTCGTCCAGGCGCTGCGGAAGGCGGACGCCATCGACCCGGCGACGTTCCGCGGCTGGCTGTACACCGTGGCCTACCAGCAGGGGATGCTCCAGAAGCGGCGGGCGCGGCGGCGGCCGGCCGCGGCCGAGCCGGGGGTGCTGGTCGGGGTCGCAGCCGACGCCGGCCCGGACGCGGAGCGGGCCGACGACCTGCGGGCGGTGACGGAACTCCTGGCGGAGTTGCCGGCGGCGCAGCGGGAGGTGATCCGGCTGCGGGTGTACGACGGGCTGCGGTTCCGCGAGGTGGCCGAGCGGGTCGGGTGCCCGCTCAACACCGCCCTGGCCCGGATGCACGACGGGTTGAAGAAGCTCCGGGCCTTGTGGGAGGCCCGCCATGCGTGACCGAGTGCCACCGACCGACGAGCTGCCGCTGACCGCGCTACGGTACGCGGCCGGGGAGTTGCCGCCCGCGGAGGCGGCCGCGTTCGAGGTCCGGCTGGCGCACGACCAGGAGGCACGGGACGCGCTGGGCGAGGCGATCCGGCTGTCGGCGGCGGCGCTGGACCGGCCGACCCCGGCCCCCGACCCGCTGGTCCGCGAGGTGGTCCGGGAGGCGCTGCGGCCGACCGTGTTGTCGTGGCTGTTCCCGCGCCGGCCGTACCGCGGCCACCCGCTCGCCTGGGCCGGCCTCGGCGGCACGGTCGCGGCCGGGCTGACCGCCCTGGGGGTGTGGCTCGGCGACCAGCCGGACGACCGGACCGGCCCGCCCGAGGTCGTGGACGTGGCCCCGCCGGCGAACCCGGACGTGGGCGTGCCGGCCGGGATTCAACTCGTCAAGTCGCCGGACACGCCCGCCCCGCCGGACGGGGCGCCGTCGCGGAACGACCGCTCGGCATCGGCCGCCGACCCCGCGGCCGAACCGGAGTCACCCGGCCGGGCCGTCGCTTCCGACGCCGAGGGGAAGCCCGAGCGAATCGCGCCGGCCCCCCCGGTCGAAAGCAAGCCGACCCTCCAGTCCGACCCCGGGACGAAGTAACCCCCGGGACCGCGGCCGTCCCGGCCGCTCTTGCTTCCCCGGTCAAGGTGCTGGAATATCGTCGTAGGTTCCTGACTCGTGTAGCAAGAGCGGCCGGGACGGCCGCGGTCCCGGGGGTCACACCGTCAGCATCCGGTCCCGCGAGGCGATCGCCCACCGTCCCGTCACCCGGCCGCCCTCGGCGACCAGCGCCTCGCGGTGGAGCGCCACCGTCGGGCAGACGTGCCCCGGCAGTGCATACACCACGTCTCCCGGGGCGAACCGGTCCGCGGCCGGCGTCTCGACGATCAGGTGCTCCTCGTTGTGGCCGACGACCTCGCAGTCCGGCACGTCGAGCAGGTGAATCCGCTTCGCCATCGGCGGGTCGCTGCCGACCGCCTTGTTGCCGGCGTCGAACGTCACCCGGTTGGCAGTCGGCCGGCTCACCACCCGCGTCAGTAGCACCGCGGCCGGCGTCACCCCGCTCAGGTCGGGGTACTTCGTGCCGTAGCCGTGGTCGTGTAGGACGTAGGTGCCCGGCGAGCACTCCAGCCCCGGCACGTCACGGAGGGAAGCGTACACCGGGAACGTCGGCGTCCCGCCGGCGACGATGCGCGGCACCGGCAGCCCACGGCGTTCCAGCTCCGCCCGCAGTTCCAGCACCGGCTTGAGCGCGGCGCGGACGGCGGCCTCGCGGTCGGCCCGTGGCTCCTGGTTGTTGTGCCCGTCGTAGGCGTGCAGCCCCTCCGCACGCAGCCCGGGGAGCTTCGCCGCCCGCTCGTACAGTGACAACGCATCGTCACCGACGGCGATCCCGGACCGGTGCTGGCCGACATCGAGGTCGATGAAAAAGCCGAGGCTGCGTCCGGCCGCGGCCGCGGCGCGGGACAGCCCGTCGGCACCAGACGGGCAATCGATCAGGGCCGAGAACTGCGTCAGCGGGAACTTGCGGGCCAGGGCTGCTAGCCGGCGGAGGTTGGGGCCGAGCAGTTGGTAGGCGATCAGCACGTCCGGCACGCCAGCGTCGGCGAGCACCTCGGCCTCGGCGATGGTGGCACACTTGTGTTTGGTGACGCCAGCGTCGAGCTGAAGCTTGGTGATCTCGCGGGTCTTGTGGGTCTTGGCGTGCGGCCGGAGGTGGTCGGGCGAGCCGGCCAACTCGACCACGCGGGCGACGTTCTTGCGGATCAGTTCGGGGTAGAAGACGAGGGCCGGGGAGAAGACGTCGGCCTCGTCGGCGAGCCGGTACGGGTGGGGCATGGCGGCACCTGGGGCGGATGGTGCCGACAGCCTACGGACTCCGACCCAGCAAATCCACACCCCGCGTCGGGTGTTGAAAGGCATTCACCACAAAGGCACAAAGGTCACACAGAGGAACACAAAGGAAGACAGGGTTGCCCTTCTCTTCTTTGTGTGTTCTTTGTGTGACCTTTGTGCCTTTGTGGTGAATGCCTTCTGTTCACTTCCCGTTGCCGCCGAGCCGTTCCTTTTTGTCGTGCTCCTTGAGCGGCTCGATCAGGTGGTCCACCGCCCCGGCCAGCACGTCGGCCAGCTTGTACACGCTTAGCCCGATCCGGTGGTCTGTTACCCGGGCGTCGGGGAAGTTGTACGTGCGGATGCGCTCACTGCGGTCGCCGCCGCCGATCAGCGTCCGCCGCATCTCCGACCGCTCCTTGTGCAGCTTCGCCTGCTGCCGCTCGTAGACCCGACTACGTAAGAGTCGCATCGCGCGCTCGTAGTTCTTGTGCTGGCTGCGCTCGTCCTGGCACTTGATCTCCATCTCCTCGGCGGTGCCCTTCTTGTACCAGATGCGGACCGCCGACTCGGTCTTGTTGACGTGCTGGCCGCCGGCGCCCCCGGCCCGCATCCGCTCCCACTCGATGTCCCCGTCCTTGATCTCCACCTGCACCGTGTCCGGCTCCGGCATCACGCCGACCGTCGCCAGCGAGGTGTGGATGCGGCCCTGCGTCTCGGTCTTCGGCACCCGCTGGACGCGGTGCCCGCCGGACTCGTAGCGCAGGTGCTGGAAGACCCCGTCCCCCTTCACGCTGAACACCACCTCCTTGTAGCCGCCGGCGTCCCCGGGGCTGGCCGAGATCTCCTCCACCGCCCAGCCCTTCGCCCGGGCGTACCGGGTGTACATCTCGTACAGGTCGCCGGCGAACAGGGCCGCCTCATCGCCGCCGGTCCCGGCCCGGACCTCCATGATGAGGCTGCCGAAGTCCTCGCTCGGATCAACGAGGAGTTGGTCCTCGACCTTTGTTTTGAGCGCCTCGGCGCGCGGGCGTAGACTGGCCAGCTCCTCCTCGGCCATCGCCTTCATGTCCGGGTCGGTCTCGGTCGCCAGCAGCTCCTCGGACTGCTTGATCTGCGCGTCGAGCTGCTGGAACTCCAGGTACGGCTTAACGAGTTTCGCCAGGCTGCCGTGCTCTTTGGCGACGGCCGAGAACCGCGCGTGATCGGACGCGACCGCCGGGTCCGAGAGCTGCGCCTCCAACTCGCGGAACTTCTGGACCTTGGTTTCGAGCGCGGGCCACATGGTTGAGCAGGGGCAAGGGGCAAGGGACGAGTGGCAAGACACGAAAAAGCCCACCCGTGGAAACGGGTGGGCCGGACGGACAGAACGCAGCTACTTCTTCTCTTCGGCGGGCTGCTCGCCGGCGGTCTTGCCCTTCTGGCCGTAGGAGCTGCGCTGGTACTTCTTCTGGAACTTCTCGACCCGCCCGGTCGCGTCCACGAACTTCATCTTGCCGGTGAAGAACGGGTGCGACGCACTGGAGATTTCAACGCGGTGCAGCGGGTACTCGTTGCCGTCCTCCCACTTGACGGTCTGGTCGGTCTCGACGGTCGAGTAGGTGAGGAACGAGCTGTTCGCCCCGGCGTCCATGAACACCACGGGCCGGTATTTGGGGTGGATACCCTTCTTCATGACCGAAGTCCTGATACGTTCTGGTGTCAGGTTAATGATTGTAGGGACGGCGGCGGACCGCGACAAGGCGACCCGGTTAGCGGTGCGGCCGCAGGCCGCACCGCTACGCACTCATCTCCACAATCAATACCGTCACCGCGTCGCCGGCATCGACCAGGCCTGCCGCGACCGACTCCGCGAGAGCCTGCCCCGCCGAGCCCCGGTGTCGGTCGGCCGCCGCGGTCAGGCCCTCGGCGTCCCCGGCGGTCGCCAGGATCAGCCGATCGCCCCGCGTCAGCACACCGTCGCGCGGCGGGAACTCCGCGTCGAACGCCCCGAGGAACGGCCCCGGCCCGGCCCACGGCTGCGGGTCGCCGGCCGCTGGCAGGACCACCGCCGGCGGCAGCCCACCCCGGGCCACGCACACCGCCCCGGACCGGGCGTCGATCAAGCCGCACGTCATCCCGACCAGCGGCGGCGGGTCGATCTCCAGTCCGATTAGCGCCCGATTCACCCGGTCCAGCACCTCGCCCGGCATCGCCCGCCCGTGAGCGGCTAGCCGGACCGTCAGCCCGACGACCCCGCCGGCGTCCGTCACCCAGAAGCCGACGCGGTCGGCGTCCAGTTGAGCCACGTCGTACCCGCCGGACGACTCCGACAGCGCCCGCGGCCGATGGCACACTACGAACCGCACTCCGCCGAGCGCTGGCAGGTGCCGCGGCAGCACGGTCCGGCCGACCCGCTCGACCAGTCGGGCGTCGGCCTCGGCTTGCTGGTAGACCTTGCGGAGCCGGTCGTTGATCGCCCGCGCCTCGGCGGCCCGCACGGCCAGCTTGACCGCCTGCTCGCGCACCCGGATCGCCGCCCGCACCTGGGCGACCAAGACCGCGGGATCGACCGGCCGCACCAGCCCCGCGTCGGCCCCGGCGGACAGCCCCGCCGCGATGGCATCCGGCGTCGCGGCGACCCAGATCACCGGCAGGATGTGGTCGCCCAGCTCGGCGCGGAGCAGCCGAACGAACCCGGGGCCGGCGCTGACCACGACTGCCGACGCGGGCGCCAGGTCGGGCAGGGGCGGGCCGGGCGTCGCATCGGCAACGACGAACCCGGCGGCGACCAGGGCGGCCCGCAGGTCGTCGGCCGGGTCGCCTGGCGGGGCCGCGAGCAGGACGAGGGGGGCAGTCATGATGGGTCCGTCCTTGGTCCATCCCGGGTCGGGTGCTCTGGACTCTAGCCGATGGACTATGGACTATGGACTATGGACCAGGGACTCCCCCAGCCAGCGAGGCCGCCGTGCCCATCCAGATGGAGCTGCGCCGGATCATCATCAGCGAGGTGGACGAGCACCAGGTGATCGTCCTGCGCGAGGTGGACGGGGAGCGCAGCTTCCCGATCGTCATCGGCCTCTTCGAGGCGACCAGCATCGACCGCCGGGTCCGGGGGATGATCGCCCCCCGGCCGCTGACCCACGACCTCATCGCCGGGGTGGTCGAGCAGATGGGCGGGGAACTCCAGGACATCGTCATCAGCGACCTCAAGGAGCACACCTACTTCGCCAAGCTGCGCGTCCGCCACGAGGGGGAGCTGATCGAGGTGGACTGCCGGCCGTCGGACGCCATCGCCGTGGCCGTCACGGCGAAGGTGCCGATCTACGTCAGCGAAGAAGTGCTGGGTGAGGCGCTGGAAGATTAAGCGATTGGTAGGTCGGGTCGAGTCTTCGAGGCCCGACGTTCCCCCG
>DASSAT010000203.1:0-5952 GCA_035699305.1 Fimbriiglobus sp.
GCGCAAGGCGATCTGGCTGCGCTCGCCACGGGAGGTCACGCCGGACGAATACGCCGAGTTCTACCGGACGATCAGCCACGACCCGGAGCCGCCTGCCAAGGTGCTGCACTTCGCGGTCGAGGGGAAGACCGAGTTCCGCGCCCTGATGTTCATCCCGTCGCACAAGCCGTTCGCCTTCGACTACGAGGAGCCGAAGGCGGGGCTGCGGCTGTACGTCCAGCGCGTGCTCATCACGGACCACTGCGAGGAGGTGTTGCCGACGTACCTGCGGTTCGTCAAGGGCGTCATTGACTCGGCCGACCTGCCGTTGAACGTCTCCCGCGAGATGCTCCAGCAGGACCCGCACCTGGAGACGATCCGCAAGAACGTCGTCCGCAACATCCTCTCCGGCCTGGAGGGAATGAAGAACACCGAGGCCGAGAAGTACGCCGCGTTCTACCAGGGGCTGGGGTCGGTGCTCAAGGAGGGACTGGCCCGCGACTGGGAGAACAGGGAGAAGATCGCCAACCTGCTCCTGTTCGAGTCGGCGAACACCGCGTCGGGGAAGTTCACGACGCTGGCGGAGTACGTCGAGACGATGCCGGTCGGGCAGGACGCGATCTACTACCTGGCCGGGGAGTCGGCCGAGCAGTTACGGCACTCGCCGTACCTGGAGGCGTTCCGAGCGAAGGGCTTCGACGTGCTGCTGATGACCGACCCGGTGGACGAGTTCGCGATGCCGCACCTGGGTAAGTACAAGGACAGGTCGCTCCAGGCCGCCGACCGCGGCGACGTGAAGACAGCCGACGGCGACGTCCCGGCGGACGTGAAGGAGAAGTACGCCGGGCTGATCGCCGCGGTCCAGGCGGCGTTGCCGGAGGTCGCCGACGTGCGGCTGACGCGACGCCTGACCGCGAGTGCCGCGTGTCTGGTGGCCGACGCCGGGGCGCTGACGGCACACCTGGAGCGGCTGCTGCGCCGCGCCGGCGAAGGCGGACCCGGGACGAAGCGCGTGCTGGAACTGAACCCAGACAACCTGGCCGTGGCCGCCGTCCGCGAGCTACACGCCCGCACGCCGGGCGATCCGCGGATCGGCGCCTACGCGCGGCTGCTCTATGAGCAAGCGGTCGTCGCCGAGGGGTCGCGGATCGCCGACCCGACCAGCTTCGCCCGGCGGCTTAATGAACTAATCGCCGCAACCGCAGTCGGATGACCTTTACCAACGGCAGCGTGGGCGGAATCGCCTATTCCCGCAGATATGTTTCCGAACCGAGGTGCCTCCGGCGGTGAATTCCGCCAGGACAGCAGGATTACACTGAGGCTAAACGAGCTGTCGGCTTTTCCCGCGCACGATGTTCATCTTTCGGTGGCATTGGCCCGGTCCCGACCCTATATTCCGGTCAGACGTGGTTATAGATATGGGTAAGGAAGTCCCTCGCTCACCGTGGGGCGCGCATCATGACAGACTTGGCACTCCCCCCGCTCAAGACCGCCTCCTCTGGCACATTACCGATCTCGACATCGGTTGACGTCACCCCCGCCCCGGCCGCCAACTGGCACGTCGCCACCCTAGCCAACCTGAGCCAGGTCGAGGACCTGCTCGACTGCCTGGAAGCACGCGGCATCGCCGAGCGCGAGGTGGTAACGCTGGAGAACGACCTCTTCGCCGTCCGCTGGCGGTAACGTACCCGCCGACCGCACACCTCACGGGACAGGCTGTAGCCTGTCCCGTTGCGTTTGTCCCGCGCTCGCGTTTTGTGGTTGCCGCTTCGGGGGACTGCTTTTACATTCGACCGCACGTCCCCCCGCCGCCTCCCCGGAGTTCCCCACTCATGGACTCGACCGCCCCGCCCCCCGTCCCGGGCCTGCGGTTCAAGCTCTGCACAATGATGTTCCTGGAGTTGTTCATCTGGGGGGCGTGGTTCGAGATCGCGTTCGACTACGTCCCCAGTCTCGGGTTCGCCTCCTGGCAGAACGCCCTGTTCTTCGGGGCGTTCAACGTCGGGGCTCTGGTGGCGCTGTTCTTCAGCACCCAGTTCGCCGACCGGAAGTTCGCCGCCGAGAAGTTCATGGCCGTCAGCCACGTGATCGGCGGGCTGGCCATCCTGGGGCTGTTCTTCATCCGCCCCGAGGCCGGCCCGGACGGCAAGCCGATCACCCCGTTCTGGCCGTTCTTCGGGCTGATGCTGGTCCACTCGATCTTCTACGTCCCGACCATCTCGATCGCCAACTCGATCGCGTTCGCCAACCTGCGCGACCCGGCCCAGGAGTTCGGCCCGGTCCGGGTGTGGGGGACAATCGGCTGGATCGCCGCGTCCTGGCCGTTCATCTTCATCCTGGTGAACTGGACCGAGGTTCCAAGTTTGGCCGACGCCGGGTTCGTCACTTGGATCGGCACGGCCCTGGACAAGCCGCTCGGCGGGGACGCGCTTCGCAACGGCCAGCGGTACATCTTCCTGGTCTCCGCGATCGCTTCCTTCCTGTTGGCGGCGTACAGCCTGGTCCTGCCGCACACGCCGCCGCGGCCGGCCGCCGGCGGAGACTCGCTCGCCTGGCTGAAGGCGATGCGGTTGCTGCGGCACCCGTTCGTCCTGGTCCTGTTCGTGGTCACGTTCATCGACGCCGCCGTCCACCAGAGCTTCTTCTACTGGACCAATACCTTCCTCCAGAAGGACGTCGGCATCCCGTCGAACTGGGCGACCCCGGTGATGAAGATCGGCCAGGTGGCCGAGATCCTGACCATGCTGGTCCTGGGGTACGTGCTCAAGAGCCTCGGCTGGCGGCTGACGATGGTGTTCGGCGTGCTCGGCCACGCCGCCCGGTTCGCGGTGTTCGCGTTCTACCCGGAGCAGACGGCGGCGATCCTGGTGAACGTGCTGCACGGCATCTGCTACGCCTTCTTCTTCGCCACCGTGTACATCTTCGTGGACGAGTATTTTCCGAAGGACATCCGGTCCAGCGCCCAGGGGCTGTTCAACGTGCTGATCCTCGGCATCGGGCCGTTCGTGGCGAATCAGATCTGCGGGGTCCTGGCCGACCGGTACGGACACACCAGCGAGAAGGGGAGCGTGGTCGTGGACAACTACTCGGCTGTGTTCCAGTACTCGATGTGGGCGGCGATCGCTGCGGCGGTGCTGCTGTTCCTGTTCTTCCACCCGCCGCGGAAGCCGGTCCAGGAGCCGACCTTCTCGGAGGCCGAGGAGGACGCCCCGCCGGTGCCTTAAACGTAGTAGGCACATTCCGTGTGCCGTTCTTCGTTGGGAGGAAGAACGGCACACGGAATGTGCCTACTACACTGCGCCGAGGGCCAGCGAGCAGTTGTGCCCGCCGAACCCGAAGCTGTTCGACAGCACCCGCTTGACCCGGACCTCGCGCGGGCGGTTCGGGACGTAGTCCAGGTCGCACTCGGGGTCCGGGGTGTCGAGGTTGATCGTCGGGTGTACGACGCCGTGGCGGATGCTCATCGCGCAGGCGATCGCCTCCACCCCGCCGGAGGCGCCGAGCAGGTGGCCGATCAGACTCTTGGTGCTGGAGATCATCAGCCGCTTCGCGTGCTCGCCGAACACTTGCTTGACCGCCTTCGTCTCCGCCACGTCGCCGAGCGGGGTGCTGGTCCCGTGGGCGTTGATGTACTGCACGTCGGACGGGGCCCAGCCAGCCTCCCGGACCGCCTGCCGCATCGACTCGGCGGCGCCGATCCCATCCTCGTGCGGGGCGGTAATGTGGTAGGCGTCCGCGGTGTTGCCGCAGCCCAACACCTCGCAGTAGATCGGCGCCCCGCGCGCCTTCGCGTGCTCGTACTCCTCCAGCACCAGCAGGCCCGCCCCCTCGCTCAGGACGAAGCCGTCGCGGCCGCGGTCGAACGGCCGGCTGGCCCGGGCCGGGTCGTCGTTGCGCTCCGACAGCGCCTTGCACTGGATGAACCCGGCCAGCCCGATCGGACTGATCGCCGCCTCGGTGCCGCCCGTCACCATCACGTCGGCGAACCCGTAGGCGATCTGCCGCATGGCGTCGCCGATGGCGTGGGCGGCCGACGAGCAGGCGGTGCTGACCGTGGTGTTCGGGCCGCGCAGCCCGTACCGGATGGAGATGTTGCCGGCCGCCGAGTTGGCGATCATCTTCGGGATGACCAGCGGGCTGACCCGCGACGGCCCCTTGGCGATGAGGGTGCCGACCCCCTCCTCGAACTCGGCGATGCCGCCAATCCCGCTGCCGAGGATCACCCCGACCCGGAACGGGTCGAGTTTCGAAAAGTCCAGCCCGCAGTCCCGCACCGCCTGATCGGCGGCGACCAGGGCGAACTGGCCGAACCGGTCGAGCCGGCGGACGGCCCGTCCGTCGATCAGTGCCGACGGGTCGAAGTTCTTGACCTCACCAGCGAACTTGACCTTGAAGTGGGTGGTGTCGATCAGGGTGATCGGCGCGACGCCGCTGCGGCCGGCCAGGAGCGCCTGCCAGTACTCGGCGACCGAGTGCCCGAGCGGGTTGACGGTCCCCATCCCGGTCACGACGACGCGGCGGCGGACGGTCATTTGGCGGCGGCCCCGCCTTCCCCGGACTGCTTCTCTTTGACCCGGGCCTCGATGTAATCGACGGCCTCGCCGATGGTCTTGATCTTCTCGGCCTGGTCGTCGGGGATCTGGATGTCGAACTCCTCCTCCAGCTCCATGACCAGCTCGACGATGTCGAGGGAGTCCGCCCCGATGTCCTCGATGAAGTTCGTCGCGCGGGTCAACTTCTCCTTGTTGACGGCCAGGTGCTCGCTGACGATTTCCATCACGCGTTGTTCGACGGACACGCTACGACCCTCCCGGGGCGGTTCGGCCAGCCGGCGGGCCGCCGATCGGCCGGTCGCGGCTGGGTTTATGATCGGTCAGCCCACCGGCGGGCGGCGCCGCCGGTCCGGATCACACACCCTTTCGGATTACGCGGTTAGAATCTATCCGTCCACGCCGGAAAAGGAAAGGGTGCCTGCCGCCATCCGGCCCGATTCGCCCGCCCGGCGGCGCCCGATCCGGCGTCACGCGGTCACGTTGCGGACGGCGGCCTTGCGGTTCACCCGCTTGAGCAATCCCGCCAGCACCCGACCCGGGCCAACTTCGTAGAACGCCTCCACTCCGGCCGCCAGCAAACCCCGCATCGTCTCCTCCCACCGCACCGGCGAGAGCACCTGACGGACGAGCAGCGGCCTGATCTCGGACGGGTCGGTGTGCGGCCTCGCGTCCACGTTCGACCAGACCGGGATGCGCGGCGTCTTCAACTCGACCTCGGCCAGGGCTTCGGCAAGCTTCTCGTCGGCCGGTTTCATCAGGTCCGTGTGGAACGCCCCGGCGACGGCCAGCCGCACGGTGCGTAAGCCCTTCGCCTCGGAGAGCCGGCAGACCTCGTCGATGGCGGCCGCAGACCCGGAGACGACCGTGTTCCCCGGGCACAGCAGGTTCGCCACCTCCAGCGTGCCGGCGGACCGGGCCTCAGCCGCCAGCGCCTCCACCTCGGCCGCGTCCAGTCCCAGGACGCTGACCATGCCGCTCGGGGTCGCCTCGGCGGCGGTCTGCATCGCCCGGCCGCGGGCCTGCACGATCTTCAGCCCGTCGGCGAACGACAGCGCCCCGGCAAAGACCAGCGCCGTGTACTCGCCCAGGCTCAGCCCGGCGGTATCGGTCACACCGCCCAGGGGCGCCGGGTCGGTCGCCTTGAGCTGCTCCAGGGCGGCGAGGCTGGCGACAAAGATCGCGGGCTGACTCACGTCCGTGGCGTTGAGTCGCTCGGCGGGGCCGTTGACACACACGCTGAGCAGGTCGTAGCCGAGGGCGGCGGCCGCCTCATCGAAGAGCGCCTTCGCGGCGGGTAGCTTCGCCGCCAGCTCGCCGGCCATGCCGACGTGCTGGGCGCCCTGGCCCGGGAACAGGAACGCGGAACGCGGCATCTAGTCCTCGTCGGCGGCAGTGTGGTCCGCTCGCTCCGCGAGCGGAC
>DASSAT010000204.1:0-4994 GCA_035699305.1 Fimbriiglobus sp.
GAAGACCGCTCGCGGAGCGAGCGGACCACAATAAACACCGCCGCCCGGGTGTGACCCCGGGCGGCGGCGGGCAAGCTTCGGATTCGGGTCGGCGTCGCAGGCTAAGCCGCAGGGCTGAGCGAGACCCGCACGGCCGGGATGGACGGACTGTCGCCGGCCAGTCCTTCGGTAACCTGGCTGCCATCGGTCCGTGGGTGGGGGGCACCGGACCGAAGGCCCATGGCTTTGCGCCCCCGTCTTTCGGCCGGGTTTGCCTTTTCGGCCCTTCGTGTCGGCCACGACATTGTTGCCGTGGTGATCGCGAACCCGGGGGGCTTGCCTCGACCCCGCCGCCAAAACCGGCGAGGCCGTCGGATATGAATGTACCCCCCGGTCGTCCGATTCGCCAGCGTCAATCCAACAGATTGTGCCGATCGGCGGAAAGGCACGGCGGTTACTGAATGTGATGCCGGGAGGACTCCCCGACCGACCACCGTGTTGACGACCCGAATCACCGCGGAGTTGCACTACGTTTACGACTGGGGTCAAGACGATCCGGAAGTCGCCCACCGCCGATCGAGACCCTGAAGGTGCTTCGCCGAACTTAGGCTCGCCTCACCGCACGCTGGCAGACCGGGACCGCCTGAGCAACTCGCGGACCTCGTCGTCGGTCGTCTGGGGGTAGTCCAGATACTCCGGGGCGGACGGGGCGGCGATGGGCCGGGCGAGCTTCAACGACTTCAAGCTGTTCTGCGGGGCGGTGGCGAAGCTCTCGGGCGGCGTTTACCTGAACATCGGCTCGGCGGTGGTGATGCCGGAGGTGTTCCTGAAGGCGTTCACGGTGGCACAGAACCTGGGGGCGGACCTGTCGGGGTACACGACGGTGAACCTGGACATGATCGCCCACTACCGCAGCGGCGAGAACGTGGTCCGCCGCCCCGCGTCGGTAGCCGGCAAGGGCTACACGCTCATCGGCCGGCACGAGATCCTGGTCCCGCTGCTGGCCCAGGCGGTGCTGGAGTTGCTGGACTGAGCCGGGAGACCGGCGGTCAACTCGCGGGCTGGGGTTCGGCCTTGAGCGCGGCCACGTCCCGCCGCGGCGGGACGCCGAACTGCCGGCGGTACTCCCGACTGAACTGCGACGGGCTCTCGTACCCGACCCGGAACGCCGCCTCCGCCACGTCCAACCCCCCGCCGAGCATCAGCCGTCTCGCCTCCTGCAGGCGCAGCCGCTTCTGGTACTGCAGCGGGCTCAGGCCCGTCACCTCCTTGAAGTGCTGGTGGAACCCCGACAGGCTCATCCGCGCCTTCCGGGCCAGCGACTCGACCCGGAGCGGGTCCGCGAAGTGGTCCCTCAGCCACCGGACCGCGCGGGCGATCCGCTGGGCCGGCGCCCCGACCGCGGCAATCTGCCGCAGCCGCGCCCCCTGCGGGCCGGTGAGCACCCGGTAGGTGACCTCCCGGAGCACCAGCGGTGAGAGCACCGCGATGTCCCGTGGGGCGTCGAGCAGGGCCACGAGGCGGGCGACGGCGTCCAGGAGTTGCGACTCGACCGGGCTCACGTCGAGCCCTCGCGCGGGCGGGACGGGGTGCGGGGCGTCCGGGCAGTCGGCCAGGAGGTCGCCGACTACCGCCAGGTCAAGGGAGACGCGGACCGCCAGGCACGGCCGGGCGGGCGTCGCCTCGACCACCCGGGCGGAGATCGGGAGATCGACCGACACGAGCAGCGAGTGGGCGGGATCGTAGCGGTACACCTCGCCCGCGAGGAACACCTCCTTCGCCCCCTGCGCGACGATGCACAGGGACGGATCGACCACGAGAGTGCGGGGGTCGGTCGGCGTCGGGTTTCGGGCGATAATCAACCCGGGCACCGCCGTGTCGCAAACGCCGTCCGTCGGCGCGTGCCGCTTGATGGCGGCCACCAGTCTGGTCAACTCGTCCGTTGCCACGTCCGCCCTCCAGGCCGATCGGCCTCGTTCGCCCCAGACAGTCTATCTGCGACAGGTGTCCGGGTTCACGGGCATTCCCGCCGGGTTTGGATGATTAGGCAAGAACTCTGGACGATCGGGTTACCGCCCCATCGGGGATTAGGCTTACGCTGCATGGTGACCCAGTACCCGAGGCCGCACAGCGGGTGGTCAACCAGCGATGCGGCGGTAACGGACACCGGCTCGGCCCCCACTTCAGGAGCCTCCTCCATGAAACAGTTCGCCTGGTGCCTGGCGCTGGTCCTGCCCTGCGCGGCGGCCGTCGCCGCCGATTCCAAGGAGTCCTTCGACTGGCCGCAGTGGCAGGGGCCAGACCGGACTGCGGTCTCGAAGGAGAAGGGCCTTCTCCAGGAGTGGCCCAAGGACGGGCCGCCGCTGGCCTGGAAGGCGAACGGGATCGGCGAGGGGATGGGCGGCGTCGCCGTCAGCCGGGGCCGGGTCTACACCACCGGCGACAGCGACGGCTCGGCGTGGCTCTACGCACTCAACGAGTCGGACGGCAAGCAGGTCTGGAAGGCGAAGGTCGGGCGCGCCGGGAAGTACGGGAACGTGTTCCGGCCCTCCGGCCCGCGCTCCACTCCGACCATCGACGGCGACAGGCTTTTCGTCCTCGGCCAGCACGGCGACCTGGTGTGCTTCACGACCGATGGCAAGGAGGTCTGGCGGACCGACTTCGTCAAGGACCTCGGCGGCATCGTCCCGGTTTGGGGCTTCTCCGAGTCGCCCCTGGTGGACGGCGACAGGCTCGTCTGCACGCCCGGCGCCGAGGACGGGACGCTGACGGCCCTCGACAAGAAGACCGGCAAGCCCCTCTGGAAGTGCAAGGTGCCCGAGGGGCCGACGGGCGATCGGGGCTTTCTCGGCACGTCCGGGGCGGCTTACTCCTCGGTGATCGCGATCGACTTCGAGGGGGTGCGGCATTACGTGCAACTCACGGCGACGACGATGGTCGGGGTGAGCACCGACGGGAAGTTGCTGTGGCGGTACGACCGGGCCTCCAACACGCACCGGATCAACTGCTCCACGCCGGTCTACCACGACGGCGTGGTGTTCGCCGCCTCGTCCTACGACGCGGGCGGGGGCGCGGTAAAGTTGAGCAAGGACGACCCGGGCACGATCGCGGCCAAGGAGGTGTACTTCAGCAGGAGGCTGAAGAACCACCACGGCGGGATGGTCCTGGTGGACGGCTACCTATACGGCTCCTTCGACCCGGGGATCTTGATCTGCCTCGAGTTCAAGACCGGCAAGGTGATGTGGGAGGAGCGGCGGCCCGGCAAGGGTTCGATCATGTATGCCGACGGTCGGCTCTATTGCCGCAACGAGGGCCGCGAAGGCACGGTCTACCTGGTGGAGGCCAACCTAAAGGAGTACGTCGAGCGGGGTCGGTTCAACCCGCCCGACCGCAGCAAGGAGCAAGCTTGGCCACACCCGGTGGTCGCCAACGGCAAGCTGTACATCCGCGACCAGGACGCGCTGCTCTGCTACGACGTGAAGGCGAAGTAGGGGGGGAGACCCAGGGGAGGCCGGCCCGACCTGTAGGGCGCTACTTTCCCGCCGACTTGAGATACCGCGCCGCCAACCGCGGCTTGGTGGCGAACCGCACCGTCGGCGGCACGCCGGCCGCGTCGCACCGCTCGCTGTCGTCGGTCCACTCCTTCGGCAGGTCCAGGGCGCGGTCGATCAGGGCGTGCCCCGTCGGCGTGGCGGAGGCCAGGAACACGCCGACCTGAGCGTTCTCGATCCGCCCGGCGGTGCCGCTGTACTGACGCGCCACCCCGCACGACTTGGTCCCCTTACTTGAGGAAGCCGGTCTCGTCCACGATCAGCACCCCGTCGGGGTCGCCGAGGTGGTCACGGGCGTAGTCGATCAGGTCGTCGCGGACGGCGTCGGCGTCCCAGCCGGCCCGGGCGAGCAGGTGTTGGACGCCGTCGGGGGTGGCCTCACCCAGGTGCTCGGCCAACTACCAGCCGTTCTTGCGTGGGGTGTCGCTGAGCAACCCCCGGAGGTAGCCGATCGCCCGGCGACGCGGTTCGCGGCGGGCGAAGTGGCGGCCGATCCGCTGGCCGACCGCCGTCACCTCCTCGGCCCATCGCTCCACATCCCGCCGCGTCGGTCGCCTGGACATGACTTGCCCTCGCCACAACTCCTTGGCAGGGCTAATGTATCAACTACGGCTGTAGGACTAGGGTTCGTCGGCCGGGACCAGGTAGCGGGTGAACCAGTCGGCCGCCAGCCGGGCCACCTCCTCCAGCTTCCCCGGCTCCTCAAACAGGTGGCTGGCGCCGGGCACGATCACGAGTTGCTTCGCCGGGGAGCCGAGCCGAGCCAGCGCCCATTCGTTCATCTCGATGACCGACCCGTCGTCGCCGCCGACGATCAGGAGCGTCGGGGCCGTCACCCGCGGCAGGGCGTCGCCAGCCAGGTCCGGGCGGCCGCCGCGGGAGACGACCGCCGCCACCCGGCCGGGCTGCCGGGCCGCGGCGACTAGCGCCGCCCCGCCGCCAGTACTGGCCCCGAAGTACCCGACCGAAAGCCGGGCGGTCCGGGGGTCGGTCGCCAGCCAGTCGGTCGCCCCGGCCAGCCGGTCGGCCAGCAACCCGATGTCGAACCGCAGGTGGCGGGTGTCCATCTCCTCCCGTTCCTCCGCCTCGGTGAGCAGGTCGATGAGCAGGGTGGCCAGGCCCGCGGCGACCAGTTGCTCGGCGACGAACCGGTTGCGGGGGCTGTGCCGGCCGCTGCCGGACCCGTGGGCGAACAACACCACGCCCCGGGAGTGGTCCGGGACCGTCAGGTTCCCCTCCAGGTCAGCCTGGCCAGCGGCGACGCGAACGGAAGCTTCAGTCCGTGTCCGGGTCACCATGGGAATGCTCCTTCCGAGCGGCAGGAATCGGTAGTCCCGAGTAGTGCGTCCGTTTGGTGGGGCAGGCATTCCTGCCTGCCCCGGCTAGCGTGGGGCAGGCAGTAATGCCTGCCCCACCAATCCCCAAACTGACGCACTATCTACTGACCCGCAAGTAGTCGAAATT
>DASSAT010000205.1:0-5600 GCA_035699305.1 Fimbriiglobus sp.
TCTTCGAGGCCCACCATCCGCCAGACGGTGGGCCTCGAAGACTCGGCCCACCCTACAAGACCTATCCGCGTTGGAACACCACCCGCAGGAAGGTATCCTCCAGCTTCTCCCGCCGCAGCTCCAGCCGGCGGACGCCGTAGCCCTTCTCGACGAGCTTCTTCGCCAGTTGCTCGCGCAGGTCCTTGCCGTGGTCGGTCCGCACCTCGAACGTCACCGCGCCGTCGTCGGACGCGGCCGGCTTCACCTCCGCCACCCCGGGCTGGTGTTTCAGGAAGTCGTGGACCTCGTTGCCCGGCCCGCGGACCTCGACGACCAGCACCGGCGCCCGGGCGCGGATCGTGGACAGCTTGTCGTCGAAGCGGATGCGGCCGCGGTCGATGATGATGACCCGGTCGCACACCTTCTCCACGTCCGGCAGGTGGTGGCTGCTGAACAGGACCGTGTGCCGGCCGCCGAGGCCGCGGATGGCGCCGAGGGTTTCTTCCTGCTGGATCGGGTCCAGTCCGGTCAGCGGCTCGTCGAGGATCAGTACCGGCGGGTCGGCCAGGAGCGCGTCGGCCAGCCCGACCCGCTGGCGGTAGCCCTTCGACAGGGTGCCGAGCAGCCGCTTGCGGACCTCGCGGATGCGGCAGCGGTCCAGGCAGTAGTCGATCCGCTTGGTGCGGTCGGCGCGAGCGACCTGCTTGAGCTTGGCCCGGTAGTGCAGGTACTCCTCGACCCGCATCTCGGGATACAGCGGCACGCTCTCCGGCAGGTAGCCGAGGGCTTTGCGCACGTCCATCGACTGATACATCACGTCGAACCCGGCCACGCTGGCGTACCCGCTGGAGGCGGGCATGAAGGTGGTCAGGATGCGCATGGTGGTGGTCTTGCCGGCCCCGTTCTGGCCGAGGAAGCCGACCAGCTCGCCGGGCCGCACGTCGAACGTGGCGCGGTCCACGGCCAGCACCGGGCCGAACTGCTTGGTCAGGTCGTGGACGTGGATCGCCGGCTGGGTCATGTCTCCGTCCGCCCCGTGGTGAGGTGGAGTCATTATGGTAGTACTCAAGCCCACCCGTTGCCACGGGTGGCTTCGGCGCGCTTCTCATGCTTCGGACCCTTCCCTGATGTTGACTCGTGCGGTAAACTTTCATCCGTCCCGCCGTCCTGGTTCTCCAGGGTTCGAACCATGCCGACCGCCTGCCTCTTGCTCGTGGCGTGCTCGTTGTCCGCCGAGGCCGCGCCGCCGCCGCGTCTTGTCGCGCCGAAGATGCCACTGACCGGGCTGGCGCCGGCGAAGCTCGTCCCGGACCTGTGCGTCTATCGCTACCCGGTCAGCACTCGCTCGGCCGAGTGCCAGGCGTTCTGCGACCAGGCGGCCGGGTACTACTTCTCCTACGTGTGGATGGAGGCCGCCCGCTGCTACGAGACGGCACTGTCGCACGACCCGGAGTGCGCCTACGCCTGGCTCGGGCTGCACCGGTCGCTGGAGAAGTGGGGCAAGGGGACCGCTGCCCCGAAATCGACGCCGCTGTTGGCCGCGGTCGGGAGCGTCGCGCAGCGGAAGTTGCCCGACCGGTTCGGCAAGTCGCCGCGGGACTACGCCCTGGAGACGGCCCGCAAGCTGATGCCGAAGGCCAACCACCGCGAGCAACTGCTGATCCGGTCACGGCTGCAAGAGAAGGGCATGTGGCCGGGCGTCAAGCCGGACGAGCGCAAGAAGAAGGCGCAGGCGTCTCTCGACGAGTTGCTGACGCTCTACGACGACGACCAGGAGGGCTGGTTCTGGCGCGCCCAGATCGCCGAGGGGCAGAACGCCAAGGCGCCGATCTACAAGGCACTCTTGCGGCTCAACCCGCTGCACCCGGGGGCCAACCACGAACTGGTCCACTTCTTCGAGAACATCAAGCGGCCGGCGCTGGGCTGGCCCTACGCCGAGGGGTACATGAAGTCGTCGCCAGCGATCCCGCACGCCTTCCACATGCAGGCGCACCTGGCCATGCGCGTCGGCAAGTGGCGGCACACCACCGACTGGAGCGGGAAGGCGGTCGCGCTGGAGAAGGCGTACCATAAGTTCCTCGACGTGAAGCCGGCCGACGACTACCAGTTCCGGCACCACATGGAGACGCTGACGCGGAGCCTGGTCCACGAAGGCCGGTTCGCCGAGGCGCACCAGATCAAGACGGAGGCCGAGGGGTACAAGTACCAGTTCCGCCCCGAATGGTTCAGCATGGCCGTGACCGAGCGCGACTGGGCCGAGGCCGGCAAGCTCGCCGACTACTACCGCAAGTCGGACAAGCAGACGGCGGCGTACCACGCCGCGGTGATCGCCCTGGAGCAGGGGGACACGGCGCGGGCGGCGGCCGAGGTGGACGTCCTGCGGCAGGCGCAGCAGTCGAAGAAGGGGGACCGCGCCCGGGAGTTGCGGCTGTGGGAGGTGCAGGGCCGGCTGATGTGCCAGACCGGGCAGGGCGAGGCGGGCGTCAAGCTGCTGCGGCGGACGATCGACAAGACCAAGGACGACTACGCGCACCACGCCTGGGGCGGCGGGGCGTACTACATGGAGACGTGGGGCGTCGCGGCGCTGGAGGCCGGGCTGGCGGCGGAGGCCGACGAGGCGTTCCAGGAGGCGCTGGCGCACGATGCCGGCAGCGTCCGCGGGGCGCTGGGGCTGTGGGCGCTGTGCTCGCGGCTCGGGCGGGCCGACGAGGCCGAGCGATACATGAGGGTGGCCCGCCGGTGCTGGGTGAAGGCCGACCCGCGCGACTTCGAGCGGCTGCGCGACGAGCTGGCGAAGAAGGCGGCCCACGTCCCGGCCCCGTCGGTGGCCGCGGCCGCCGGGGAGTGACGGGGTGGCGCCCACCCGTTGCCACGGGTGGGCTTGGGGCAGTTCTAAGTTTAACCCGAGGCGCCGATGCGTTCCGTCTTCCTCTTGCTCCTCTTCTCCCCCTCTCCTCTTCTCCCCCTCTGCGCCGGTGCGGACCCGTGCGTCTCGGGCGTCGCCGTGGGCGGCCGGCCGGGGCCGTACAGCTTCCTGGTGGCGACCGGGCCGCAGCGCGGGCAGCAGACCTGCTACGTCTGCGAGCAGGACAAGAAGCCGACCGCGATCGTGTTCGCGCGGCACACGTCGGCGCCGCTGGGCAAGCTGCTGGCGAAGCTGGACGCCGAGACGGCGGCCCGCAAGGACGCCGGGTTCAAGGCATGGATGACGCTGCTGGCCGACACCGCCGACCTGGACGGGCTGGCGAAGTGGGCGCAGAAGCAAGGGCTGCGGGCGGTCCCGGTCGGCGTGTTCGAGGACGCCGCCGGCCCGCCAGCGTACAAGCTGGCCGCGGACGCGGACGTGACGGTGCTGTTGTTCGTGGGCCGGAAGGTGGTGGCGAACTTCGCGCTGCGGGCCGGCGAGCTGACCGACGCGAAGGTCGCCGAGGTGGCGACGACGCTGGCGAAGCTGTTCGAGAAGTGACCCCGCCGCCGGACTGTGCTGCACACCCGCCCGCGACACCCTCCCACATTCCGCGCGAAATCCGTGTTCGTCCTCCCTCCGTTGTGCCCCACCCGGTATGACAGCCGGCACAACCTCAGGAGGACGAGCGATGCGTACCGATCGTCGGGTGTGGCTGCTGTGCGGGCTGGTCGCGTCGGCCACGGCCGGGGCGGCGCGGGGTCAGGAGTCGATCCTTCAGTTCAACGGCGGCCTGGTCACGGGCACTGGCCCGGCGGCCGCGTCCTTCTTCAACGGCGTCACCACGCAGTCGGCCGTCGGCTTCGGGTCGGCCAGTTCGTTCAGCCTGCCGGCCCTGCCCGGCGGGGACGCCCAGGTGCTGCACGCCCCAGCCCTGATGGCCAACCAGGGGATCGTGTTCCAGCCGAACGCGGCGGCCAACGGCGGCGGGACGAAGATCAACCAGTACACCATCGGGTACGACATCCTGTTCGCCGCCACCCCGTCGTTCGCCGTCTTCCACAACATCACCGCCGACGTGGCCGCCGGGACGGTGACCGGCGACGGGGACCTGTTTCGCCGGGGGAGCGACATGGGGATCGGGATCAGCGGCCAGTACGACGGGGTGGTCAGCCAGAGCGACTGGCACCGGGTGGTGATCACCATGAACACCACCGAGGGTGCCCAGGGGACGATGCGGAAGTACATCGACGGGACGCTGGTGAGCGCCCAGACAACGCTGGACAACGGCGGGCTGGACTTGCGGTTCGCCATCGACCCGGCGGCCCCGGGCACCAACGGGCTGGTCCTGCTCAACGACGACGACGGGGAGTCGTCGGAGGTGTACCTGAACAGCTTCTACTTCAACAACGTGGTCCTGACCGACGCCCAGGTCCAGGCGTTCGGGGTGCCGACCGTGGCCGGGTTCGCCCCGGTCCCGGAGCCGGGGGCGGTGGTCGCGGTCGCGGCGGCCGGGCTGGGGCTGGCGGGGGCGGTCCGACGGCGGCGGCGGGCCGCGGCGTGAGGTGGTGCGGTGGTGAGGTGGTGAGAGGAGACTGTCTTCCACCACCTCACCACCCCACCCCACCACCCCACCACCCCATCTACTTCTTCCCCGCCGGGATCTCCCGGACTTCAACGCCCTTGAGCACGTTCTCCGCGCTGGCGTTTGGGCCGGCGATCGCCTTCCACAGCTCCGGGCCGGTGAAGATGAAGTTCGGCTTCGCGGCCGCCTTCAGCTCGGCGAAGAGCTTCGGGATCTCCTGGCTCATCTTCTCGTCGTAAGCCTTCTTGTGCAGCCGCGGCTTCTCCTTCTCGAAGTTCACCTTCGGGTCCGGCGGCACGATCTCCTTGAGCTTGAGCACGACGTACCCCAGCCGGGTGGAGAGCACCTCGCTGACCTCCCCGGGCTTGAGCTTGTACGCCGTCTCGATGACGATCGCCTCCTCGCCCTGGGTGTACCGAGCGACCGTGATGTTGCCGCACGCCGCCGCCAGCGACGGGTTGGCCTGGGCCCGGGCGGCGCGGTCGAACTCGTCCTGGCTGGCTCGGATCTTGCCGTAGGTCTCCTGGATGGCCTTCAGGTCGTCCCCCTTCGGCCACATGATGATCTGCATCCGCCGCTTCTCGCCGAACTCCCGCTCGAACTGCTTCTGGAGGTCCGCGTCCGCCACCGTCACCCGGTCGTGGCACAGCTTCGCCAGCAGCAGCCGCGGGCGGATCACGTCCTCCATCCACTCGTACAGGCTCTTGCCGTACCGCGGCAGCACCTGCTTGATGAAGTCGGACTTGCTGAAGCTCAGTCCCGCCAGGTCGTCGAGCAGGGCCGCCTCCATCTCCTTCTGGGTGACGGCGACGTTCCGCCGGGCGCACTCGTGCTCGATGATCTTGCGGTTGATGAACAGGTCGAGCTTGTCCGTCCCGCCGCGGGCCATCAGGAACTCGCCGAACTCCGCCCGGGTGACGGCCACGTTGCCGTAGATGTACGCGACCGGCCGGTTGAGGTCGTCGGCCGGCGCGGCGGCCGGTGCCGGGGCCGGTTGCTGGGCGACGGCGTCGGCGATCACGCCCAGCCCACCGGCGGCCAGCGCGCAGGCGGCGAGACGGCGGAGCCGGGTCGGTTTGATGCGCATTCTCCCCCTCCGAATCCGGGCGAGCGGGGGGCGTAAGCCCCCTG
>DASSAT010000206.1:0-6768 GCA_035699305.1 Fimbriiglobus sp.
GCTGAGCGGGCCGAAGCCGTGACCAACGACGTTGATGGCGATGGTCGCTATCCCTCGCTCCGCCAGGGAGGCAGCCACGGCCAGTGAATCGCCGCCCCCGGGACCGCCTCCTTGCCTGCTGCCCCCGAGACCGTGGCCGAATATCGCCACCGGCCAGCCCCCCGCTGGCCTGGGCCCCGACGGCAGGTACAGGTTGAAGAACACCTCGTTGACGCCCTGTACGGCCGGCGTCCCGGTCCGGGTCCCGACCGGCGGGATGAACTTCTCCGCGGTCTCGTAATCCGGCGAGACGTACTTGCCAAAGGCGACTTGGCTCACCGCGCCGGGGATGAAGCGAAGCAAATCGACGTTCACCGCAACCGGGTTCAGGGACCCGGCCACTCGGGTCTGCTGATTCCAGGTGAGGCCCGACACGTCGCCCAGGCCGAACACGGTCCGCTCACCATTCGCCCCGAGGAGAAAGTCGGCCGGTGCCGGCGTGGCCGCGTGGAGTTGGTCGCGGATCTTCTCCAGGACGGCCGTGGCACTCTGGGTCGTGAAGACGCTCGCCGTCACGACGTCCGCCCCGGCAACTCCGGCCTGCCGCGCAGCCTCCAGGGCACCGAGCAGGTCTTTGCGATACTCCTTCAGGGCGGGGTCGTCCGTCTGCCCGTAATTGAGGTCGTGTCGGAAGCGCTCGAAGTCCTCGCCGGCCTGGATCGGCTCGCCGTCTGCATCCCTTACTCCGCGGGTCACGATCAGCGCGTAGCGCGAATGCTGATCGAGGAATTCGTCGGACTCGACGTGCAGCGTGTTCGTGGCCACATCCCAGACCGTTTGATTGATGCCGACGATCCGGCCGCCCCCGTCCGCGGGCGAAGTTGTGTCGCCGAGCTGGACCAGGAAGACGGTGGTGCTGTTGACCGACGTCACGTCGATGGGGCCGCTGAACGAAACCGACAGGCGCGGCTGCAGGTTGAAACCGTCCAGCGTGTTGATGACGCTAACGTCCGCGTAGTCCGACGGCCGGGTGGAGGCGTCGGGCAGCGGCAGGTTGATCCGCCGGTCGGTCAGCTGGCTGGCGTCGGCCACGGTGAACCGATCACTCGGGAATGGGCCGCGGTCGGGACTGTCCAGGTCGAACGCCGCGAAGGTGCTGGGCACATGGCGGTCTTCCAGGGTTTCGATCCCCAGGCGGGTGCGCTTACTCATCGTCGTCTCCTTCGAGGGTGTGGTCTGCGATAGAATGACGACAGCCCTCTCGGCGCGCAGACCGTTCGCCGGGGCGGTGCCGGGCCGGTGGGGGGCTTGCTTGGCGGTAAGGACCCCACCGGCCGCTTTCGTTCTTGGATCAGCGCACGGAGATGGTCCCTTCGAAGGAACCGACGGTCGTGCCGGCGATCCTGTCGTACAGGCGCTCGACGACGAAGCCCCCTGTCGCGTCGGCGAACCGGCCCGTCCCGCCCGTGATGGTCGCCGTCTCCACGATGTACAGGACCCCGGGGGTCTCCGTCGGCGCGGCCAGTCCGGTGAATTCGGCGTACAGCGTGTCGCCGTTGGCCGCGGTGAACTCGTAGGTTCCGGCCGCGGTTCGGGTCGGAAGGTCCACGAAGTGCGGGACGGACACCTCGAACAGGCCCAGTTGGGTCGCGGTCCCCGTAGCCTCCACGAGGACGGCGTCGGTCTGCGGATCGACCGGCGTGTGGGTGACGTCCCCGCTCAGACTGCCCTTGAACGACACCTGCTCCCCGGCGGCCGAGGGTCCGGCGAGTCCCAGGACGACCACGACCGCCAGCACGAGGCTGGCTGCGGAACTGAAGCGTTTCATGTGACCTCTCCATGTGGTCTGCGGTACAATGAAGGGACATCGTTCCCGGCGCGCAGACCGAGCGCCGGGGCGGTGCCGGGCCGGTGAGTGTCCTTCTTCGCGGTTGGGACTCACCGGCCGCTTTGCGTTCAGCCGGGCCGGTCGTGCCGGCCCTCCTGCCGATTACCAATCCGAGCCGAGCACTTCGCCACCCGACGGGGTCACCGCGTTCCACCAGGTTGTGCCGCTCACGCCCGGCGAGAGCGTGCGGATGCTGCCGTCGGCCAGACCGACCACGATGCCGCCGGGGTGGGCGGTCGCGGCGCGCGTCGGATCGCAGTTGCCCAGAAACGGCGTCGGCTGGTGCTGGAACTTCGACCCGGGGCCGATGGCGTTGGGGGCACCGAGGTTCGCCAGGGCGGCGATTGCGAACCCCGGCTGGAACGCCTTGCCCGGCGGCGTCATGGGCGGCGGCTGCCAGGCGAAGGCCAGGGCCGTGCAGTATGCCCATGCGGTGCCGCCGTCCTGGACCGCTGGCGGCATGGCCGTGTTGGTGCAGCGGGCGTATTTCTCGGCATGGAGAATCGTGTTCGACGTACCGTCCCGGATCGCATTCATATGCGTCCGGCCTTGCGGGCCGGGGTTGGGCGGACCCATCCCCGACACCAGCCCGTTGGGCGCGTAAGAGGACGCGCCGAACGTATAGCCGTCGATCGTCCCGGTCCCCCCCGGCCCGACGCTCGGGTCCGAAGGGCACAGGAAGACCGGGACCGGCCGGTTGTAGACGCCGTTGTTGCCCGGATAATACACCGCGGTCGCGCCGGCCGGCGGCGGGAATGGTACGAGACCCCAGGCGCTGCGATACAGGTTGTCTTGCTCGACATACGGCAGCAGGTGGAAGAAGTACGTCCCGAACTCATCGCCCGTCGGCGGGTAGTAGCCGACGCCGGGCGGCAGGTGCTGGTGCGAGTCGTGATAGCTCTGGGCGGCGAGACCAAGTTGCTTGAGGTTGTTGCCGCACTTCGCCCGGGCGGCCGCCTCGCGGACCTTCTGGACCGCCGGCAGCAGCAGGCCGATCAGGACGGCGATGATGGCGATCACCACCAGCAGCTCGATCAGCGTGAACCCGCGCCGCGGGGCAGCCTTCAGGAGCGGGGGCATGGCGGCACTTTCCTGTAGGGCGTCAAGGGACTGCTGCGGGACGGATCGAACGGCCACCCCGCGTCGGTTTCGTCATTGACCCGGATCTTCTTTCAGCTTCGACACGTCCCAGAGCTTGACCGTGTGATCGCGGCTTCCCGAGATCAGGGTCCGCTCGTCGATAAACGCCAGACTGCTGACGAGACCGGTGTGACCGCGGAAGGTGCGGACGATCTTCCCGGTGCTGGCGCTCCAGACTTTCACGGTGCTGTCCTCGCCCGCCGAGGCGACCCACCGGCCGTCGGGGCTGAAGGCTACGGTGTATACGTCGCCGGTGTGCCCCCGCAGGACCAGGAGTACCTGGCCGGTCTCCACGTCACAGACCTTGACCGTGTCCTCCTTGTCGCTCATCACCAGCCGCGTCCCGTCCGGGCTGAACGCCACGTTCACACTCTGCCCGGGTGGATGAGCGTGAAACGTACGCAGCGGCTGTTGTGACTCTTGCTTCGTGCCGAGTCGCGTCGCGTCCCACAGTTTGATCTCCCCGTCGGCGGTGGCCGTGGCCAGGTGGCGCCGGTCGGGGCTGAACACCACCCCCCGGATCGGACTGGTGTGGGTGCCGAGCGAGCGGATCAGCCGGCCGTCGTTCGCGTCCCAGACCTGCACGGCCCCGTTCGCCTTCCCCGTGACCAGGTAGTGGCCGTCGGGGCTGAACGCCACGGCGAAGAATTCCGGTCGGCCCGGCGCCGGGAGGGTGAAAATGGCCTCGCCGGTTGTCGCGTCCCAGACCTTGACCGCGAACTGCCTGCCGTCCCAGCCGGCGGAGGCGATGCGGCGGCCGTCGGGCTGCCAGGCGACACAGAAGACGATGACCCCGTGCCCGTTGAACCGGCCACTCACCCGTCTCGTCTCCGCGTCCCATACTACGATGGGCATGCTCCATCCGGCCGACACAACCCGCCGCCCGTCGGGGCTGACGGCCACACTCCAGACCTCATCACTGTGTTCCTCGAAGGACGCCGATTCCTGGCGCTCGTCCCCCCGGAGGGGCGTCGCGTCCCAGAGGCGAATCGTTCCGTCCAAGCCGGCCGAAGCCAGGCGCAGGCCGTCGGGACTGAACGCCGCGCAGCCGCACAACCCGGTGTGTCCGCGGAGGCCGAGCAGTTCCCGGCCGGTGGCGTCCCAGACGCGCACGATTTTGTCTTCGCCGGCTGACGCGAGGTGGCCGTCTCGGCCGAAGGCGGCGCCCACGACTATCCCCCCGCGGTGCGGTAGTGCGTAGAGGAGTCGGCCGGTCGTTGTATCCCACACGTCCACACGGCGGTTGTAGCTGGCTGTCGCCAGCCGCGTGCCGTCGGGGCCGAAGGCCAGCGCCGCGGCGGGGTGTCGAACCCCACCCGCCTGGATGAAGGTGTGCAGCGGACCGCCGCCGGCCACCGCGTCCCAGAGTTTCACGGTACCCTTCCAGTTCCCCGTCGCTAGGCGCCGGCCGTCGGGGCTGAACGCCAGGCTGATCCGGTCCGTTTCGTGTCCGGGGAAGGTGTGGACGGACTTCTTGGCCCTCCAGTCCCAGATCGTCACCGTGCCGTCATAGCCGACCGCGAGGTGGTCGGGGGCGAGCGGGCTGAACGCCACGGCGTACGCGGTCCCGAACGGGTGAACGGCGTCGCACGGGCGCTCGAACACCGCGCGGCCGGTCGTCAAGTCCCAGACCTTCACCAGCCGGTCCGCGCCGACCGAGGCGACGTGATGGCCGCCGGGGTGAAACGCAACGCTGCACGCGAACCCCCTGTGCGCGTTCTCGACCGCCGAAATCAACTGACCCGTCCTGCTGTTCCGGACCCGGACGGCCCCGTCCCCGCCGGCCGAGGCCAGGCACTCGCCGTCGGGGCTGAAGGCGATGCTGTGGACCGCCGTCCCGCCCTGAATGACGACGGGTTCCACGCGGCAGAGCCGCATGAGGTAGCGCCACTCCCACTGGCGCAGGTCCTCCGGACACTCGCCGAGGAGCTTGAGGGCACCGCCCAGATCGTTCGCGGACAGGGCGGCGTGGGCCAGCGAGATCCGGCGGAAGTACCCGTCCACCCGCTCGCGGTCATTGATCTGCTTCAGGTCGTCCCGGGCCACGTTCGCGTCGTGGAGTGCCTTCGCCGTTTCCCGTTGCTCGCGCGTAATCAGGAAGGTGCTCGTGGCCAGACCGGCCACCGCCGTCACGACCGCCAGGGCGGCCGCCATCGCGGTCACGAGCGCCGGCCTGTTCCGCCGGGCGAACTTGCGACACCGATACCACGCCGACGGCGGGCACGCCTGCACCGGCTCGTCGGCCAGGTAGCGCGCCACGTCCGCGGCCAGCGCCGCCGCCGACTCGTACCGCCGGTTGCGGTCCTTCTCCAGCGCCTTCATCACGATCCAGTCCAGCTCGCCGCGGAGCTGCCGGCTCAGCCGCCCTGGGTCGCCCCGGCGATTGACCGACACGGTATCGGCCGCCAGCCCGAGCATGCTCATCCGCGTGCTCGGCCGGACCGGCTCCTCCTCGCGGATGATCCGCCGCAGCTCGTCGAACGACACCGTCCGCAGCCGATCCCAGTCGAACGGCGTCGTGCCCGTGAGCACCTCGTACAGCAGCACGCCCAGCGAGTAGATGTCGCTGCGGGTGTCCACGTCCAGGCCGGTCAGCTCGGCCTGCTCCGGGCTCATGTACAGCGGCGTCCCGACCAGCTGGGCGAACCCGGTGAACAGGGTCTTGTCGGTCAGCGGCTGGCCGACCGCCTTGGCGATGCCGAAGTCGATCACCTTCGGCACCGGCACCCCGTCGTACACCGCCACCAGGACGTTGGTCGGCTTGATGTCGCGGTGGATGACCCCCTTCTGGTGGGCGTGCTGGATCGCCTGGCAGACCGGGACGAACAGCTCCAGCCGCTGCCGCACGGTGAGCTTGTGCGCGTCGCAGTACGCGGTGATCGGCACGCCCGCGACCAGCTCCATGACGAAGAACGACCGGCCGTCGGCCGTGGCCCCGCCGTCGAGCACCTTGGCGATGTTCGGGTGGTCCATCAGCGCCAGCGCCTGACGCTCCGCCTCGAACCGGGCGACCACCTGCCGCGAGTCCATCCCCGGCTTGATGAGCTTCAGCGCCACCTGCCGCCGCACCGGCTCGTGCTGCTCGGCCCGCCAGACCGTCCCCATCCCGCCCTCGCCGATCACCTCCGTCAGCACGTACCGCCCGGCCACCACGGTGCCGGCCCCCGGGTCCGGGCAGTGGTGCAACGTGGCGACGGCGGGGTCGGCCGGCGCGAGGGTCGCCGCCGCTTGCTCGGCCGGCGGCTCCAGGAACCGGCCGACCTGGTCGTGCGCCCGCAGCAGGGCTTCGACCTCGGCCCGCCGGGCCGGGTCCTGACCGCACTCCCGGTCCAGCAATGCCGCCCGCTCCGGCCCCGACGGGCAGTCGAGGGCGGCGGCGAAGAGGGTCAGCAGGTGGCGGTCGATGTCGCTCATGGCCGCTCCGGGCGAGTGCCCGCTTACAGTGCCCCGTCCGGGGCGGAAGTGCGCAACGAATTTCGGCGATCCCGAGCGGATCAGTCGGCCCCGAGGGCGTTGAACAGCCAGGCCCGGGCGAACGCCCACCGGTGGTCCGCCGTCCGGCGGGACACCCCGAGAGCGGCGGCCGCCTCCCCCAGGGTCAGGCCGGCGAAGAACCGGAGCTTCACCAACTCGGCGCACTCCGGGTACGCGGCGGCCAACCGGCCGAGGGCGTCGTCCAGGTCGAGCAGGTCGCCGGCCGACGCCGCGGCCGGGTCGGATAGCCCGTCGAGTTCCACCCGCCGCCGCCCGCCGCCGCGCTT
>DASSAT010000207.1:0-5089 GCA_035699305.1 Fimbriiglobus sp.
GAAACGTTCGGTTCGAGAGATAAGGGTACTGGCGGGCGTAGCCGCGAAGCGGAGCTTCGCGAACTGCGTTCCCAAGCAGAGCTTGGGAACGAGAAGCCAAAAAACGGACTGTGCTACGGCCGCATCGGCTGCGTCCACGCCACTTCCACGTCGCCGGCCGCGTAAGGGTTCGGGTGCGGCTTGCTCGACGTCACCTTCGCCCGCACGTACAGTTCGGTGCCGGTGAACTTGTACACCGGCCGCAGGTCCGACGACGTCGCCACCACCTTCCCCACCTCGTCCGAGTACACCCGCGTCACCGGCAACTCTCGGCCGTCGGCGCCCCGCCGCGGCTCGCTGTCGAGCTTCGCGGACTTCAGCGTCGCGATGAACTCCGTCTTGTACGTCACCCCCGGCTCGCCGCGGATCACCAGCTTCAGCTCGTCGCCGTCGCGGCGCACGTCGTCCAGCACCACACCGCTCGTGGCGTAGAAGTCGCCGGCCCCCATCGCCGCCAGCATCGCCTCGGCGCTCAGGTGCGGTGCCCGCACCATCACCCAGCCGCGGCCGGGGTTCACCTGGCCGACGCCCCACCGGTGGTAGCGGTGCGAGTCGTCCGTCGCCAGCCCGAAGACGATCGGCAGGTTGTACTTGCCCAGCCGCAGCGCCAGCAGCACGTCCCACATCCGCTCAACGGAGGCGTGCGTCGGGTCACCGTAGTTGCGGACCCCGGGGTGGCCGTTGAACACTTCGAAGAACCGCAGGTTGTCGGTCAGCACCATGTCCTCCGCCCGCACCCCCCAGCCGAAGTTCGGGTGGTTGACGGTCGCGATCATCCGCTGGCGGGTCTTCCGCGACTGCTCGGCCACCTGCCGCAGGTTCACCTCGATCGTCTCGGCCACGTTGCCGCCGTCGAGCGGCTTGACCACGTCCCGCAGGTTGAACGCGTTCATATGCACCGGCGCCCGGGCGTACCGGTGCGTGATCTCCTCGGCCGGGATCAACTGAAACTTGCCCGGCTCCTCCAACAGACTGCGGTACTCGCTCAGCGGCTTGAGGCGGACGAGTTGCTTGCCGCCGTCTTTCTTGCGCTCGACCCACGCGCGGCCAAACCGGACCTCGTACTTCCGCACGGCGGTCGGCCGCGGCTCCTTGCCGTCGGCGGCGACCCACTTGTCCCCCTCGGCCAGGATGTTGTGGTCGGTCAGGGCGAGGAACTGGTAGCCGTGCCGCTTGTACCAGTCGGCGATCATCTCCGGGAAGTCGTCGCCGTCGCTCCAGAGCGAGTGTGTGTGCAGGTTCCCCTTCCACCACCTCGGGCTGCCGTCGCCGACCGCCGGGATCGGCTCCTTCGGCGGGTCGTTGCTCGGCCGCGCGGCGTTCTGGACGGCGACCGCGGCGGAGAAGACGCCGACCGTCAGGAGGGCGACGCAGATGGAGCGGAGGGAGTGGCTCATCGGGCAGGCTCCGGGGCGGGTGGGACGTAGTGTCGGGTTACGAGGGCGCGGCGTCCCCGCCAACCCCCGGGGCATCGTCCGGCAACGGCGTCGCCCCCGGCGGCGGAGTGCCCTTCCCCGACCGGACGTAAACCGCCCTCCTCTGCGCGTACTCCGCGGCGGAGAGTTGCTCCAACTCGACAGGCTCCGTTCCTTGACGAAAGATCTGCTTGAGGAACGGCACGCACCAGCCGCAGCCGGTGCCGGCCCCGCCGCACTGCGAGAGTTGGCTCGCCACCTTCGGTTGGTGGATGCGGACGTAGTTCACCAGCTTCCGCCGGGTGACGTGGAAGCACAGGCACACCTGGTCATCCAAATCCATCCCGCGCCTCCGCGAAGGAAAGGATGAATGATGATTGATGAATGATGAATCCCGAACGAAGATCAGTTCGGTAGTTCTGCATTCATCATTCATCATTCATAATTCATCCTTCGTTCTCGTTCAACCGGAGGTCGGCCGTGGAGAGTCCGGTGGTGCTGTGCGGGCTGGGCCGGGTCGGGTGGCGCGTGCTCGACATCCTCCGCTCGACCGGGGTGCCGGTCGTCGCGGTGGACCTCCACGCCTCCGCCGACGACCCGCGCCTCGGCGGGACGAAGCTCGTCAAGGGGGACTGCCGGCAGACGGCGATGCTCGAACAGGCCGGCGTCGCCGACGCCCGCGGCGTCGTCATTACCACCAGCGACGAACTGGTGAACGTCTCGACGGCCCTGCTGGCCCGCCGGCTCAATTCGGATTGCCGGGTCGTCGTGCGGATGTTCAACCAGAACCTGGTCCCCCGGTTCGGGTCGGCCGTCCGCAATACCACCGCCCTGTCCGTCTCCGCGCTGACCGCGCCGCTCCTGGCGCTGACCGCGCTGACCGGCGACTCGCTCGGGGCGTTCAAGCTCGATGGCGAGCCGCACCAGTTCGCCGAGGTGACGGTCGCCGAGGACTCGGACGTCGCCGGCCGCACCGTGACCGACCTCGCTGGGCGGCACAAGCTGCTCGTCCTCGCCCACACCCCGGCCGGCGGCGAGCCGCGGCTGCTCCAGGATGTCAGCGGTGACACTCCGCTGTCACCGGGCGACCGCGTCGTCGTCTGCGGCCGGCCGGACGACCTGGGGCCGCACCTGGAGGCCGGCCACGACGACCTGCTGCCGGGGGTGCTGTGGGCCGGGTGGCTCCGCCGGCAGTGGCGCACCCTCCGGCGGACGGTCGGCGCCATCGACCTGCCGGTGAAGCTCGGCACCTCGGCCCTGTTCCTGACGCTATTCATCAGCACCCTGGTCTTCCGGTTCGGGATCGGCACCGGCTGGGCCGACGGGCTTTACAAGACGGTGACGGTCGTCGCCACCGGGTCGGAGCTGCACGGCGAGAACCAGGACGCTTGGGTGAAGGTATTCCTGAGCGTGCTCAAAGTCGCCGGGGCGGCGTTGCTGGCCGGGTTCACCGCCATCTTCACCAACTACCTGTTGAAGGCGCGGCTCGGCGGCGCCTTGGAAGCGCGCAAGATACCCGACGGCGGGCACCTCGTCGTCTGCGGGCTGGGCAACGTCGGCTTCCGCTGCATCGAGGAGTTGGTGCGGATGGGTAAGCCGGTGGTCGCCGTCGAGCGGGTGAACGACAACCCGTTCGCCGCGACAGTCCGGCGGATGGGCGTGCCGGTGATCGTCGGCGACGCCACGGTGTCCGAGGTGCTGCGGCAGGCGCGGGCCGACACCGCGCGAGCCGTGATCGCGGCCACGTCGTCGGAGCTGGCGAACCTGGAGATCGCGCTGCTGGTCCGCCAGGAGAACCCGACCCAGCGAGTCGTCGTCCGGCTGTCCGATCCCGACTTCGCCCAGGCGGTCCGCGAAGCCGCGAATATCCGGCTGGCGGTGTCGGTGCCGGCGCTGGCTGCCCCGGCGTTCGCGGCGGCGCTCTACGGCGACCGGGTGCAGACGCTCGTCTCGGTCGGCGGCCGAACGCTGGCGGTGGTCGAGCTGACCGTCCAGCCGAACGACCCGTGCCTGCACGAGGTCTCGCTGCTGGCGGCGATGGTCGATTACCGGCTGCTCCCGGTGGCGGTGTCCGGCCGGGAGCCGTTCGCGGTCGGGGGCATCCCGCACGGCTACCGGCTCCAGGCCGGCGACCGGCTGACGGTGGTGATCGAGTTGTCGGACCTGGAGCGGCTGTTGCGGCGGGAGCGGGCGGCGGCCGAGTGGGCCGTGGTGATCGACGCCCACCCGGCGCTGGCGGGCGGGTCGCTTCTGCCGCTCGTGCGGACCGCCCGCGGCTGTACGCAGGAGGAGGCGGAGTCGCTGGTGAAGCAGCCGGGGTTCACGCTGGCGTCGGGCCTGACGCGGGGTGCGGCCGAGGAGTTGCTGGCGTGCGTGTCCCGCGAGCGGGCGAAGGCGCGGGTGGTGAAGTCGGAGTCGTAGGGTCCGAGCCACGACCGTCAGGGAGCGGTCTGCGCCCACCGCTCCCTGACGGTCGCGGCTCGGACTGTGACCTACAGCGTCTTCATCCGCGGCCCCTCTTCGCTCCAGCGCTACACAATCGGCGCCGACCCGACCTCCCGTTCCAGCCCGGCCAGCAGGCGCTCGCAGAGTTCCTCCCGCTTGACCAACTCGTGCCGCAACTCGCGGGAGGCGAGGTCGGTCCCCGCGGCCTCGCGGCGCAGGTCGGGCAGGTAGTCGTGGAGGACGTCGCGTAGGGTCCGGGCCTCCTCGGCGCTGAGTGTCAGTTGCATGGCTCGCCTCCCCTGGTGTGTTCCCCGCCGACCGCCGTCGGGGCCACCTTTGAGCATACCGCTCCTCAACACGATTGCGGATTGATTCGACTGGGCGGGCTGTGGTATTATAATTCCACACCGGACGAGGCTCGGTGCCATGACGTTCGACTCGATCCTCTGGGACCTCGACGACGACCCCGCCGGTAACGTACAGCATTGTGCCGCGCACAGCGTCACGAAGGACGAAGTCGAAGAGGTGTTCCGGAGTGCGACGGACGTGGACGTCAGCCGGTCATCCGACCTGCCCGTGTTGTTCGGCGACACCAGCACGGGCCGGCACCTGCTGGTGGTGTATGAAGAAGTCGATGCAGACACCGTTTACCCGGTGACGGCATACGAGGTCCCGAGGAGGCAGCGATCATGAAACGCATCACCCGCGACCGCCGACTCACGCCGGAAGAAGCGGCCAAGTACGACGCGATCCGGGTACAGGTCGCCGGGGAACTGCCCGACCTGATCGCCCGACACCACGAGCGTTCGGCAACCCTCGACCGCATGGACGAGTTGTGCGCACAACTCAAAGCCGCGCGCGAAGCGAAGGGGCTGAGCCTGTCCGACCTGACGGAGTTGACTGGCATGGACCGCTCAGCCCTCTCGAAGCTCGAAACCGGGCAGCGGGCCAACCCTACCGTGGAAACCCTCGTCCGCTACGCCGAGGCGGTCGGCAAGCGCCTCGTGGTCTCCCTGGCCGACGTGCGGGAAGGGTAGACCGGTTCAACCCCCTGTAGTGGACCCCATTGTCGAGACCAAAAACCGGCGATTCTTAGCTACTCCATCGCCGGCTCTTCTGACCGCCCCGCCCGGTACACCTCGGCCGGGGTCTTGTACCCGAGGGACTGGTGCAACCGGGCCTCGTTGTCG
>DASSAT010000208.1:0-2271 GCA_035699305.1 Fimbriiglobus sp.
GACGGCCGCGGTCCCAGGGTTGGCCTCCACCCCCTCGTTGACGCTCGGGGTTCGCCCGGGGCCGTCGCGGAACTCGACCGCCAGCCAGTCGAGCAGCTGCGGGTGCGACGGCAGTTCGCCCTGGGTGCCGAACTCCTCGGACGTGCGGACCAGCCCGATGCCGAAGATTTGCTCCCAGAGGCGGTTGGCCATCACCCGCGGCGTCAGCGGATTGTCCGGCGACACCAGCCACTTCGCCAGCGTCAGCCGGTTCGGCGACGCGACCTTCGCCAGCGGCGGGAACGCGGCCGGCACGCCCGCGGTCACGGCCTCGCCGGTGTCCAGGAAGTTGCCGCGGTATTGCAGCTTCGTCGTCCGCCGCTCGTCCGCCGGCAGCTCGCGCAGGATCGGCACCGTCGTCTCCGGCTGGAACAGCTTGGCCTTCCGCCTGAGGATGTCGGACTCCACCTTCAACCCGCCCTGGATCATCGGCTGTTGGAACTTGGCGAGCTTGTCGAACCGGGTCGCCCCGCGCTCCAGCTTCGTGCGGACCTTCTTGCGCTGCGGGGTGTCGCCGACCGCCAGGACGGGCGCCTCGTCCTTCTTGTCGGCGTCGGCGGTGTTGTTGAAGAACGCGAACAGCCGGAAGTACTCGACCTGGGTGATCGGGTCGTACTTGTGGGCGTGGCACTGGGCGCAGGCCATCGACGTGCCCATCCACACGGCCATCGTCGTGTTCACCCGGTCCACGACGGCGACGTTGCGGAACTCCTCGTCGTCGGTGCCGCCCTCGCTGTTGGTCATGGTGTTGCGGTGGAACGCGGTGGCGACGAGTTGCTCCTCGGTCGGCTTCGGCAAGAGGTCGCCGGCGATCTGTTCAATGGTGAACCGGTCGAACGGCTTGTTGGCGTTGAAGCTCTTGATGACGTAATCGCGGTACGCCCAGATGGTCCGGGCCGGGTCGTCGGCGTACCCGGCGCTGTCGGCGTACCGGGCCAGGTCCAGCCACGTCCGCGCCCAGTGCTCGCCGAAGGCCGGCTTCGCCAGCAGCCGGTCGATCAGCTTCTCGTAGGCGTCGGGCGACTCGTCCTTGATGAAGGCGTCCACCTCGGCGAGGGTCGGCGGCAGCCCGGTCAGGTCGAGCGACGCCCGGCGGATCAGGGCATACCGGTCGGCCTCCGGCCGCGGTTTCAACTCCTCGCGCTCCAGCCGGGCGAGGATGAAGTGGTCGATGCCATTGCGGGGCCAACTCGTGTCCTTCACCGTCGGCAGCTGCGGCCGTTGCGGCTTGACGTAGGACCAGTGCTCGGCGTAGGGCGCCCCCTGGCGGACCCACGCGGTCAGGACCTCGATCTCGTGCGGGGTCAGCTTCTTGCCGGTCTTCGGCGGCGGCATCACCTCGCCGGGCTCGTCCGCCCGGACGCGCCGAACCAGTTCGCTCCGGTCGGGCTTGCCGGGGACGATGGCCGCGTTCGCGGTCGCCCCGGTTCGGGTGTCCAGCCGCAGGTCGGCCTTGCGGACGTTCTCGTCCGGGCCGTGGCAGGCGTAGCAGTTGTTCGACAGGATCGGCCGCACGTCCCGGTTGAAGTCCACGTCCGCGGCGGTTAGCCGCGAGGCGAAGCCGAGCGCGGCGAAAGCGAGCAGGACGGCGAGCCGGGTCGCGGGGGCCATCGGGGGACACCGGGGCGAGGGGAGGCGAGCGGCCGGAACCGTCCCGGCCGGCGAGGCAGGCAGTGCCCTTATTGTGACCGCGGCGAGCGGGTCCGGCAACCGAATTGCCTGCCTCCCCTGGGACCGCGGCCGTCTCGGCCGCTCTTGCTCCGCAAGGCGGAGGCCGACGTAAACACCGAAGCGCCCCGAGCGAGGAAGCAAGCGCGGCCGAGACGGCCGCGGTCCCAGGCTGGACACGCCCCGGTGTCCGTGCCATAGTTGTTACGACCGGTATCTGTCCGGTCCCACACTTCGCCCCAACCCCGCGGGCGGCGCCCGGCCGCAATGCGAGGGGTCGATGGATTCCTCTGACCTGAAGTGGTTCGCCCTGCTGGCGGTGATCGGGCTGGCGCTGTACGTCGCGTTCCTCCGCGGCGACGGCCACCGGCCGCCGGCGTTCGACGTGGCCAACTCGCCGACCGTGTCGTACACCCCGATCGGTATCCCCGGCGGGAAGTAGCCGCCGGGCGCCGGCGGCCGATCGGGCGGAAGTGCGCCCCCGAGTTGCCGGGGGCGTCGCGGGGGCGGTCCAAGCGGCCGTTCCCGGGGCCGGCTCGTCACTAGAGCCTTTTCAGTCTCCTC
>DASSAT010000209.1:0-7330 GCA_035699305.1 Fimbriiglobus sp.
TAAATGCTGATCCGGTTGTAGCACCGCACCTGCGGGGTGACGAGTAGGTTGAACGCCGCCCCGACGCCGCCGATGGTGCCGATCAGCACGCCGCACAGCGTCAGGAACGCCAATGCTCCGACCGGCCACCCGCGCCGGCCCGGGAGCACCGCCGCGGCCAGCAGCCCAACCAGCCCGACCGTCCCGACCAGCCCGAGGCACGAGGACTTGTTCTCGTTCTGCAACGGCCGCATCGCGCTGTCGTAGGTCGCCTCGATCTGCGCCAGGAACGGCCAGTTATGCTTCTCGACCGGCAGCGCCAGTTGCGTCAGCTTCAGCCCGTAGATCTCCGCCTCCTCGGGGAGCCGGGCGGTCGGGGCGGAGTTGTGGCCGTAGCGGTACTGGTAGAGGAAGGCGGGGGCGTGGTTGACCAGCCCCGCGGCGAACACGATCAATAGGACCAGCCCGGCCGACGCGGCGGCCCGCCATGTCTTGAGCGTGACCCAGCCGTACAGCCCGGCGCAGGCGAGGAACGCGCACGCGAAGAAAGCATAGTACGCGCCGGCCGACGCCGTCGCCGCCGCGACCAGCACCGACCCGAGCGAGTCCCAGCTCGCCGGGCGGAAGCGATACCGCCCGTCGGTCCCGGGGCGGAAGAACGGCAAGCGACCCTGGCAAACGCGCAGCGTCACCAGCAGGGTGAGCGGAATCACCCAGTACGCGGCCAGGAAGTAGTGCATCAGCCCGCGGAGGTAGTGGTACGGCTGGAAGGCGTACAGCAGCCCGCCGACCCCGGCCGCGGGGACCGACAGCCCGAGCCGCCGCAGGGCGAACATCCCGGCCAGCGTGGTGAGCGGGTACGTCAGCAGGTAGTAGAGGTTGAAGACCACGAACGGGTCGGGGACGGCCTGGCCGATCAGCCAGATGATCCCGAAGTGCAGGTGATCGACAACGGGGAAGTCGTGCAGCTCCTGTATGCCGGGGGCACCGAGCCGCTCGTTGCGCCAGTGGCTGCCGCGCTCGAGGGTTGCCTTGACTAGCGGCAGGATCAGCAGGGCGTCGCCGTCGTACTCGAACGGGGCGCGCACGTCCGCCGATTCGAGACGCAGACCGGCGACCAGCACGGCGACGGTCGCCAGGGCGAACAGGAGGTACCAGCCGATCTCGCGGAATACACCAGGGCGGGGGGGCGGCTGAACGGGGTCGTCCATCGGCTCGGTCTCGCGGAGGCGCGAAGGCCGTCCGGCCGCCGCACTCTTCCCTTAGCTATCCGAAGCGACACGCTACGGAAACGGCAGCGGGGGGAACATCGCCCGCATCCGCGCCTCGAACGTGGGGTCGTCCCCGCCGGTCGGCTCGCCGATCACCACCAGCCCGGTGCGCCGGTCCTCGTCCAGCCAGCGGAACAGCCCGCCGTAGTCCGCGAACATTTCCCACCCCGGCGGCCAGTACCCCGACCACCCGTTGACCGTCGGCAGCCCGAGTTGCTGCGCCGCCCGCATGGCATCGAGCTGGCGGATGAGCGACGCCATCGTGTTCCCATCGGGGTCCGGGAAGACGTACACCAGCCGCGGGTCCGGGTGCCGGCGGATCACCTCCGCCAGCTGCTCCCGGCGGGCGACCGCCTCGGCCTTCGGGCAGCGGAAGGACGCCCAGTTTTCGCCGCGGGAGACGAGCAACTGATCGGCGGCGAGCAATCCCAACACCGCCAGGGCCGCGACCGACCCGAACCGCCGGAGTTCTTCGGCCATCGCCGCGACGAGTACCGCCAGTGGGAAGAGCAGCACCAGCACCACCCGACCGATCACCCGCATCCCCGGCACGCCCGGCAGGTGCAGCAGCGGGTCGTAGAGGGCGTACCCGCCCACCCGCGTCGTCAGGGCGACGGCCAGCAGGACGACAACAGCGGACACCCCCGCGACCGGCTGGCGCCGAAACAGGACCAGCCCTGCCAGCAGTGCCACGACCGGAACCACCCCCGGGAAGAGCTGCTTCTCGCATGTGTACTCCGTGTCCGGCGGGACCGGGAACAGTGTGCCCATCCAGTCCCCGTGCCAGGAGAGGTCGGCCGGTGTGAGCCAGGACTGGACGGCGGGGCAGAACGCCCGGACCGTCTCCAGCGGGTAGTGGCCGTGCTCGCGCCCGGCTTGCAGGTGCGGCACGACCAGCGGCAGCAGTGCGACGACCGCCGCCGCGATGACGATCAGCCGTGCGGCCCACCGTCGCCGGCCTGGCCGGAGCAGTTCGCTCCACGGCAGCGACCGCGGGTACAGCACGGCTACCGTCACCCACTGGATGAGCAGCACCAGCCCGAGGAAGTAGCCGACGTAGAGCGTCAGGTACGCCTGCCCCACGACGCAGGCGGCCAGCCACCCGAGCCGGCGCGTCGTGGGCGACCACGCCCATTCCCAGGCGAGCACCAGCGCCGGCAGCACGAGGAACCGCGGCCCCAGTTGGGCGTGCTGCGTGACGGCGGTGGCGAGCGGCAGGCCGAACGCGAACAGGTACGCCCCCGCGGCCGCCGCCGCCGGTCCCCATCCGAGCCGCCGCACCGCCCACACGCAGGAAGCGAAGTTCAGCACGAACGGAGCGAGGAACCAGCCCTGGTACGCCGACTCCGGCGAGAGGCCGCCCGCCCGGAGGGCGGCGTAGAGCGGCAGCATCCCGATGTGGGCGTCGGAGTACGCGGTGATCCGCCGCGCCGGGTAGAACATCGGCGCGTCCCAGAAACTCGGCTCCCGGCCGGCCAGCCACCGGTAGCCGTGCTCCAGGACGTAGTTGTTAAGCCGCGAATCGATCAGATCGCCGGGCAGGCAATCGAGGCCGGGGCCGACCACGCGCAGCGGGAAGAGGGCGAACCCGACGGCGAAGGCAACGGCCACCGTCGCCCATCCGGCGAAGTCCCACGGTCGGGCGGTTGAACTCATGAGGACAGGTTACGGGAACAGCCCGCGCTTCTGCTTCTCCCGGGCGACCTTGAGCACCCCAAGGCTCAGCGCCGCCAGCCGGTTCGTGATCTTCCGATCCCGGGCCAGCTTGCGGACCTTGGCGAACGACGCCCGCATCAGCTCCTTGAGCTTGTCGTTGACCTGCCGCTCGCTCCACATCAGCTGCTGGATGTCCTGCACCCACTCGAAGTACGATACCGTCACCCCGCCAGCGTTGCACAGCACGTCCGGGATGATGTACACGTCGCTGCCGGCCAGGATCGCGTCGGCGTCCGGGGTGGTCGGGCCGTTGGCCCCCTCGGCCAGCACCCGGCAGCGGATCTTGGCGGCGTTCTCCCCGGTGATGACCCGCTCCAGGGCGGCCGGCACCAGCACCGTGCACGGCAGAGTGAGCAGTTCGTCCGGGTCGATCGGCTCCCCCTCCTCGAACCCCTCGATCGACTTCATCGGATGGTTGGCGGCGTACTGGAGCAGCGCCGAGACGTCCAGCCCTCGCGGGTTGCGGACGGCCCCGTACCGGTCGCCGACGGCGGTGATCCGCACCCCGAGCTTGGCCAACTCCTGGCAGGTGACCGACCCGACGTTGCCGAACCCCTGGACGATGGCCGTCGCCTGCGAGGGCGGGACGTTCAGCTCGTCGAGCGCCTCCTGGACGCAGTACACCACCCCCCGGCCGGTCGCCTCACGGCGGCCGACGCACCCGCCCAGCTCGACTGGCTTGCCGGTGACGATCTCCGGGCAGGCGTACCCGACCTTCATCGAGTAGGTGTCGTAGATCCAGGCCATCGTCTGCTCGTCGGTCCCCATGTCCGGGGCCATCACGTCGATCCGCGGGCCGATGATCGGCAGCATCTCCTCGGTGTACCGGCGGGTGAGTCGCTCTTTCTCCCCGGTCGAGAGCAGGGCCGGGTCGCAGGCGATGCCGCCCTTGGCCCCGGCGAACGGCAGGTTCATGATGCCGCACTTCCAGCTCATCCACATGGACAGGGCCGCGACTTCGCCGAGGTCCACGCTCGGGGCGTACCGCAGCCCGCCCTTGCTGGCGCCGCTCGTGAGCGAGTGCTGCACCCGGTAGCCGACGAACGTGTGCGTCGTGCCGTCGTCCATGCGGATCGGGATGGCCGAGACCAGCGACCGCTTGGGCACCGTCAGACGCTCGATGATCCCGGCGTCGATGTCCGGCATCAACTCGGCGACCTTGCGGAGTTGGTCGCAGGCCATCTGGTAGGTCGGGCTGGAGGAGAAGATCGTGACCGGCGGCTGGGCCTCGACGGCCCGGGTGGGGAATCGGCGGACGGCGGTGGACGCCATGAGCGGCTCCTGACCGGGAGAGGGGTCGGGGCGCGGCCGCCCGCGACCGCCGTTCGGCGGGGGCGACGGTCGCGGCGGCAGCGCCCCGGTTTACCACATTATAGGACGGAAGGTGAAGCGGACTCGCCGGCGGGATCGGCTGCTACACCCTGGGACCGCGGCCGTCCCGGCCGCTCTTGCCGAGCAAGTCAGGAAGCCTCTATCGTCAGCGCCCCGACTGGCGAAGCATGAGCGGCCGGGACGGCCGCGGTCCCAGGAGATCACGGGTCGGCCGGGGCTTCGGCGAGCTTGAAGTTATTGATCGTAAACAGCTCGCGGCGGGAGTCGGTCGGCAGGACGCTGACCGCCGGGGTGCAGCGGAACCGGATGGTGTGCCGGCCGGGCGGGATGACCAGCTTGACCGCGTACTCGACCGGTCGGTCGGCCGGGCCGATCTCCAGTTCGTCCGACCAGACCTCACCGCTGATTCGGAGTTGGGCGGTGTTCTTGAACACGGTGCGGAACTGCATCGTCGCCACGACCGTGCGGGCGTGGTCGCAGCGGTTGACGAAGACCAGCTGGCCGGACTTCCCGCACCAGTGCGACCGCCATTCGTATCCGACCGGCTCGTAGCAGTTGAACCCACTCAGCCACAGGACCAGCATCGACTCGTACTCGCGCCGGATCATCGCCTCGAACTGGGCGGTGCCGAAGTTCCGCCGCAGGTACTCCCGGTGGCCGCGCAGGTCGAAGAAGTACAGGTGGCCGTCCGGGTGGACCTCGCGCAGGGAGCCGCCGGGCCGCTCGATCGCCACCTTCAGCTCGGCGAAGTTCTTCGGGTTCAGCCCCCGGGTGTCCACGAGCAGCCCCTCGAACCCGGCCGACACCAGCCGGGCCAGGAATTGCTCGCGGTTGGCCCACGACCCGGCCACGTCGCGCATCCAGGTGTCCCACTCGCGGCCCTTCATCGCCCCGAAGCTCCACCGCAGCGTCCGGGAGTGCAGGTAGCCGCGGACCATGTCGTAGCTCTCGATCTTCCCCGGGCTGCCGAACTCGAAGTACGGCGGCCCCTCGGGGAACTCGATGTACGGGTAGGTGAACACCATCGCCCCGTCGCCGAGGACCGCCTCGACCTTCTCGAAGAACTCCCGATCTTGCCAGAACTTCCGGGCCGTCGTCTCCCGGGCCTCGTCTGTGCCGACGTACCCGTTCTTGCGGGTCCGCAGGTCCGGGAACCACGACTCGTTGGTCTGGTCCCAGACGCCGAACGCCGCCACGGCCAGGAACGCCGGCACTCGCAGCCGCCGCGCCCACCCGACCCGCGTGTCGAAGAACCGGTCTATCAGCCAGCAGACGAAGAAGAGGGCCAGGAACGCGATGATGATGCTGATCCGGTTGTAGCACCGCACCTGCGAACTGACGAGCAGGTTGAACACCGCCCCGAACCCGCCGAGGGTGCCGAGCAGGGTGGCGAACACGGTCAGCGCGACCAGCGGCCCGACCGGCCACCGCCGGCGGACCGGGACGACCGCCGCCGCCAACAGAAGTACGTACCCGAGCGCCGCTACCAGCCCGATCGGGTCCCACTCCGCCTCGTTGAGCTCCTTGAACGTCGGCGCCTGGTACATCGACCGGACCGCGGCCGGGTCGAACCACACGTCGTTGCCGATGCCGACGGGGTTGTGCTGGGCGACCGGCAGGACCAGCTGCGCGATCTTCAGCCCGTACCGCTCGGCGTCCTCGGCTAGGCGGGCGTGCGGCCGGGAGTTGTGACCATAACGATACTCGTAGGGGAAGGTCGGGGCGTGGTTGACCAGCCCCGCGACGAAGATCACCGCAATCACCAGTGACGCCGAGGCAAGCCCCCGCCACGTCCGCAGCGTCGCCCAGGCGTACACCCCGGCGCAGGCCAAGAGCGCGCAGCCGAAGAAGGCGTAGTACGCCCCGGCCGACGCGGTGGCGACGGCGATGAGCACCGCGGTCAGGCTGTCGGCCGTGCGGGCGCGGAACCGGTAGCGGCCGTCCGGCCCCTTCTCGAAGAACGGCAACCGGCCGCGGCAGACCCACAGGGTCACGAGCACCGTCAGCGGGACGACGTAGTACGCCGCCAGGAAGTAGTGCATCTGGCCGCGGAGGTAGTGGTACGGCTGGAAGGCGTACAGCAGCCCGCCGGCGGCCGCGGCCGACACCGACAGCCCGAGCCGTCGCAGGACGAACATCCCGGTCAGTGTGGTGAGCGGGTACGTCAGCAGGTAGAACAGGTTGAAGACCACCACCGGGTCGGGGAAGAACTGCCCCATGACCCAGATGATCCCGAAGTGCAGGTGATCGACGACGGGGAAGTCGTGCAGCTCCTGGATGCCGGGGGCGCCGAGCCGCTCGTTGCGCCAGTGGCTGCCGCGGTCGAGGGCCGCCTTGACAAGCGGCAGGATCAGCAGGGCGTCGTTCTCGTAGGTGAACGGGGCGTGCAGATCGGCCTTGTCCAGCCGCAGCCCGGCGAACAGCACGCCGACCGTCACCGTGGCGGCGAGCAGGTGCCAGCCCAACTCGGCGGACCACCGCCCGACCCGGTGCGGGGCGGCGGCGGTCGTGAGTTCGTGGCCCTGTGCCGGCTCGGGTGGCGGAACGGAGTGGTCCATCGGACGGGTCGGGCCTCGCGGCCTCCGGGGCGGTCGGAGGCGTATTACCAAAGTTAGCCGAACGGAGCAGCGATGGCACCCCCGCCCGACGCGCTGGTGATCGGCTGCGGCTACCTCGGCCGGCGCGTCGCGGCGCTGTGGCGCGACGAGGGCCGCCGGGTCGCCGCGCTGACCCGCGGCCGGGCCGCCGAGTTGGCCGCGCTGGGACTGGAGCCGGTCGTCGGCGACGTGCTCGACCCAGAGAGCCTTCGGCACCTGCCGGTAGTTTCAACGGTCCTCTACGCCGTGGCGTTGGACCGGTCGAAGTGGGAGGCGTCTATCGCCGGGCTGGGCAACGTACTGGCGGCGCTCGGCTGGGAGGGCGAGGCTCCCGCCGAGCCTCTTCCTCTTTCCCCCTCCCCCCTTGGGGGGGAGGGCCGGGGTGGAGGGTGGATGGCTAAGGTAGCGCTGACCCCCCACCCTAACCCTCCCCCC
>DASSAT010000210.1:0-3972 GCA_035699305.1 Fimbriiglobus sp.
TCAAGGCGGCGACCTATTCTTACATCCCGAAAGCCGGAGGCCCCCTGTCCGCCCCGGCGCCGTTGACGATCATCGACAAACACTGGGGGCAACCGGACCCGAAGGATCCGAGCAAAGTGATCCCCGCAAAGGTGTCGTTGGAGAAGGGGGAGTGGGCAGTCCGCGTCGATTTCGCATTCGAGGGGAAGAACACCGCCGGACAGACCGTGACCGTCCCGTATCAAATCCGAACGGCGAACGTCAAAATCGAGTGACCAGGGCACTGTCGGGAAGAGCGGTTACCCGTCCGTGGGGCTGCTCTTGAGCTTCTCGACGACGTCGGCCCACTCCGTGGACCGCTGGTGGTTCATCGTGTCGAGCTGCTGCGACACCCACGTCTGGAGATGCGCCTTGTCCGGCGCCGCGTCCGCCGACCCATTGCCGCGCGCCGGGCCGGCCAGCGCCGGCGGCGGGGTGTCGCTCGGCCGCGCCACGATCCGCTCCAGCTCCTCGCGGACGAGTCGGCGGTGGTCGGTGAGCACGGTGCCGAACATCTGGACCATCGCCATCATCATCTCGCGGAACTGGTCGAACGTCTGCTGCTGGAACTGGACAAGCTGGTTGAACATCGGGTCGCCGGACAGCCCGGCCCCCGGCACCGCCAGTGGCCGGGGCGGTTCGCGCTTGCCCAGACAGACTCGCACGCCGACCGGGCCGAACATCAGCTGGTCGCCGTTCTGAAGCGGCGCGACCGACTGCTTGCCACCGTTGACCGTCACCCCGGTGCGGGAGAGTAGATCGACCACCCACAGCCCGGACGGGGTATGCACGACCGCCGCGTGACACCGGGAGACGTCCGGGTGGCGGACCAGGAACCGGCACGGGGCCTCGCGGCCGACCAGCAGTAGGTCCTGGCGGTGGCTGAACCGGCGCGGCGGGTTGGACTTGCCGTTGAGCGGCTCGAAGGCGTACTCCAGCGGGCCGGTGTGCCGCGGGACGAGCGGATCGTCCGCGGCCGGGGGCGTCCCCGGCGTCCGCTGGTCGGGGTTGACCACCCGCACCTTGACCCAGCCGAACTCGAACTCGTCGGTCGGCTGGACCCACCCGGCCTCCCAGGTCCGGCCGTCGGCCATCTTGACCGGCGCCTCGGCGACGCGGACGGCGAACACCCGGCCGCCGATCAGCTGAAAGAACAGCGCCCGGGGGGCGACGTCGGGGTTGACCAGCGGCAGGTCGGCGCGGGTGTCGCGGCCGACGACGACGCTCGGCTTGGCGAACACCTTCTCGGTGGCGGCGCCGCTGGAGCGGCGGATCTCCAGGCGGATCGGCTCGGTGCCGTGGCAGGCGTGCAGGAACGGGTCCGGGCTGCTGGACATGGGTGGCTCGTCGGCGAAAACCCCCGGCCGGCGGTCCGAGCCGGTCCCGGGGACACACCATTGTAGCCGCGCGGCGGGTATGATGCGGAAGTTTCGCGCCGGGCCGAATCGGCTCACGCCAACCGCAAGGACTTGCACGCGGCGGCGTAAGTGAGGTCCAACTCCAGCGGAACGGCGAGGTCGGCGGCCAGCCACAGCGGGACGGTCGGCAGTTCGGCGCCGACCGAAAGCGCGTGCGGCCACACGTCGAGCCGGACCTGCCCGTTGCCGACCGGCAGGCCAGTCTTCAACGTCCCTTGTACGGTCCGATAACAAATGGCCGACAACCCCGTCGGGGACTTCCACCGCACAGACTGCGGCAGGTCGAGCAGGTCGCACAGTTCGAGGTGCAGGTTGACGAGCCGCTCGGTCACGATGTCCACCACCACCACTGCCACCCCGGACGCCAGATAATTCGCGCACTTGGCAGCGAACACCGCACGGCTCTCGTCCCGGTCTTTGTTGGACTCGCTGACCAGTTCCACCGCGGCAACGAGCCGCCAGCCGTCGCGGTCCCCGAGTACCTGGACCTCGAACGCCTCGGCGTCGCCGAAGGCCACACCCACGCTCAACGCAGCCGTAGGTGGAGCGTATGCGGGAGCCGCCGTTGCCACCCCGCCATTCGTATCGGGGCCATCCTCCCCCGCGAACAACGTACCGACCTCCAGTCGTTCCAAGGTGCCGACGTCCACCTCGGCCCGCTTCCCGAGGTGCAGATTCGGGCGGGCCTTGTACCGCTCGGGCAGGACCGCGGTATTCAGTCGGGCCATCATCTCGATCGCCCAGGTACTATGGAAGCTGCTCCACTGGTCCACCGGATGAAACTTGGCATGATCTTTGAGCGGCATCGGCGGCCTCCCGACGGTTCACCACATCGTACCACGCCGTCCCCGAAAAGCCGAACCCCGCGGCATCGGCCGCGGGGTTCGGTGACGGACCGGGCGGCCGGCTTACACCGCCGCCAGTTCCCGGTTCATCGTGTTGCGCCGCGGTCGCGCGGCCGGGGGCGCGGTGCCGCCGGTCAGCACCTCCTTGAGCCGCGCCCGCGCGACGAACAGCCGCCGCTTGATCGTCCCGACCGGCGCCTCGAACTCCCGGGCCATCTGCTTGAGGCTCCGGCCCCGCAGGTAGAACGCCTCCAGCGCCGCCCGGTCGTCCGCCTTGAGCTTGGCGAGACCCGCGTGCAGCCCCGCCTTGGCCTCGCTCAGCTCCAGCTCCTCGGCCGGACTGCGGACCACGCCCTCGACCGCGTCGAGGACCTCCGGCGCGGTGCCGAAGAACGGGCCGCGCCGGGTCAGCCGGTTGATCGCCATCCGCGCGGTGATCCGCCGCAGCCAGCCGGCGAAGCACCGGGCGTCGCGCAGCTGCGGCAGCTTCCGCATCGCGTGGACGAACACCTCCTGCGCCAGCTCCTGCGCCTCCAGCGGGTCCCGCACCCGGCTCAGGGCCATCGCGTAGACGCTGCTCTGGAACCGGGCTACCAGTTCGCCGTAGGCCTCCCGGTCGCCCGCCTTCGCCTTATCAACCAGGATCGTGATCTCGGTCCAACTCATTTCAATGTCCTGTCCCGATCCTTCCCGTGGTTCGGCTGCCGGTCCGCACACGCCGGTCGAGACGGGCCACCCACCCCGGATCAGTGCTAGGGGGGTGACACGCTGTCCCGAGCCGGGAGCAGTGGCAGTGACAGTAACAGTGACAGTGTGAAAACAAGACCCGTCCGGGCCATTCTTCACACTGGCACTGCCACTGACACTGACACTGCCCAGGCGGGGTCGCCGCCGTCAGGCACAATGGTCAGGGTTCAGTCCTGGCAAATCACCCGGCTGCCGCGGTCCGGGTCGCCGTCCGTCGCCGCACCGCCGCCGGTGGGGCTTTGAGGTCTTTCCGGTCGTCGAGCCGGTCGGGCGATTGGTAGTCGCCTCCGACCGGTTTCGGGTGACCGTGGGACCACGGACGGCTGGCCCGGCCCGTGCTGGCCCTGTTGGCACGCCACGCGGCGGCTAACGGACCACGACAGGCCGAACTGCCAGGGAGTCTCCCGGCCAGACCGTCCGGGTCGCCGGCCGGGGGCATCGACATCGCATCGAAGACCTCCTGCCGGGACCGGGGTTCCGGTTCCGGGAGTCGGGGCGTGAGAAACTGCCCCTGAGACAGGAAGGTCGTGGAGGGATAGTCGGTGCCGACGACGAACCCCGAGATGCGATCGGCCGGGGTCGGCAGCTTGGCATTGCCGACCAGCGCGGTCTTCAGCACGCGGGTGTTCAGGGTCGCGGTACGCATCGGACTACCTCCAACGACACACATGATGCGGGGGTCCTTGAGGCCGCCCGCGGGGTACGAAACTACGGGAACATCTCGACCAGGTTGAGGGGTTACGGGAACCACACACGGGGGAAACGCGGGACCGGGGTCGGACGTTGGTCCGATCCCCGCCCATCATTTTATATCCGAGATTCGTCCGCCGCGAGGCCGACATTTTCCCGGATTTCTCCCTCGAAATCCGGGCGAACCGACGCCGGGGCGTGCCCATCAGACACCGGCCGCGGGGAAAGGTTCGCGCGGTTTCGGGGATTTTTTT
>DASSAT010000211.1:0-2701 GCA_035699305.1 Fimbriiglobus sp.
CTTGCGGGTCAGCCGGACCAGCGCCCGCACCAGGCAAGTGAAGGCGTAGGTGCTGAACCGGACCCCGAGCCACGGGTTGAACCGCTCGACCGCGTTGATGAGGACGACGTGCCCCTCACCGACCAGGTCGTCGGACCGTAGTTGCCACGCCTTGCGGTAGCGGACCGCCTTGTACACGAGCTTCTGGTTGCCCAACACGATCCGGTCTCGCAAAGCGAAATAGGCGTTGCGCCAGTACCGCCGCTCGGTCGGCCGGATCGCCCGCCGGGACCGGTGAGCCGCGTAGTGCATCCGCCGGCCGCAGTCCCGCGTCACCTCGTCGGGCATGTACCCCAGCGGGAACTCGTCCGAGGCTCTCAACAGCGGCCGCGGGTCGTATTTCGTCGCCGCGTCGGCATCGTCGAAGGACTCGTGTAAGACGTGCCCGCACAGGCCGGCGAACGGGTGCGGACGGGTGGCCGGGGACGACAACGTGGCCGGCATGGGCTGGCTCCTGGATGACGACGGAAGCAGGTCTCAGGTGGACATGGTGCCCGGATCGGATGCGTGAATTGCAAGATCGGTGCCGCCCGACCGGGATAACCACCACCGGCGCTGATTCTGGCTCGCCCGACGGTCCCGTTCACCGGGCCGGCGCAAAGCCGGCACCCGACTGCGCACCGCCGCGCGCCCCGATGCCGGACCGCCCGCCCGAGCGCGGTTAACCCGTACCGACGCCATTCTCCGACCGCCACCCCCGCTCGAACCCGGTCCGGGCTAGAGTCCGGTTGGCACCTTGGTTGCGTCGGAGCAATACTTCGGTATGCCCGCCGTCCCTCGATGGAGTGAGCCGTGCGTAAGGTCTTGCGCGTGCTGGGAATAGTCGCCGGGTGTGCCGCCGTCGCCGTGGTGGTCGCGCGGCTCGGGTTCGGGCTGTACCTCGATTCGGGGCACGCCAAGCGGCTGGCGTCCGAACAATTATCCGCCCTCTTCGGCGGCACCGTCCGCGTCACCGACCTGGAAGCAGGGGTGGGGTCCACGGCCGTGCAGGTCGAGGTGATGGGGCCGCCGGTGGACGGGCAGACCGCCCCACAGCCGATCGTCACGGGGACCGTGAGGGCCAATGTCTCCCCGATCGAGCTGGCGGCCGGCGACCGCCCGACCGCGGTCAGCCTGGTCAACGCCCAGGTCACGCTGCGGTTCGACAAGGACGGGAGCCTGCTCACGAAGTTGCCCGAGCCGCAGGGGGGCAGCGGTGGCAAGCTGCCCGCGATCACCGTCAAGGGGGCGTCGATCCACCTGGTTCAGGAGGGCCGCCCCGACTTCCGCGCCAGCGGCATCGACGTGTCCGTGACCGACGACGGCCAGAGCCTCAAGATCACCGGCAAGGCCGCCGACCCGACCTGGAAGGCGTGGACGCTTTCCGGCGAGTGGTCCAAGTCCGGCGGCAAGGGGTCGATCGTACTACGGACCGACGAACGGGTGGCGGTCAACCCGGAGATGCTCAAGGCCGTGCCGTTCGTCCCGGCCGAGACCTGGGACTGGGTTGTGTTGACCGGCAACACGACCTGCGCCGTCCACGTCACCCGCCGGCCGGACAAGTCAGTCGGCTACCGGGTCGAGCTGGACCCGCAGGACACCCACCTGACGGTGCCGCCCATCGACCTGACCATCATCGAGACCTCCGGGAAGGTGGTCGTCGAGGACCAGGTCGTCACGCTGACCGATGTGGCGGGGAAGACCGCCGGGGGGACGCTCCGCGTCGATTCGAAGCTGGACTTCGCGTCCACGCCCTCGGTGCTGACGTTCGACGTGAAGGCCCGAGGATTGAACATCCCGCAGCTGCCGAAGGACTGGGGGCTGCCGCCGCTGGACGCGGGCCGGCTGGAGGGGGGCGCCGACCTGAAGCTGGTGGTCAAGGACGGCAAGGTCGAGCCGTGGGGCCGCGGCGAGGCGGACATCGTCGGCGGCAAGCTCTACGGCGGCACGGTGGAGGGCAAGATCACCCTGGTCGGCGATGGCGAGCGCTTCCGGTTCCAGCGGCAACTGGCCGCGGCACCTCCACTTTCGTTCCCTCCCCCCTTGGGGGGTTCAACCCCTCCCCCCGACCCCCTCCCCGAAGCGGGGAGGGGGAGTCTGGTTCTGTCTCCCCTCCCCGCTTCGGGGAGGGGCCGGGGGAGGGGTGAAGCGCTACCCCCCACCTTAACCCTCCCCCTCAAGGGGGGAGGGAATGGAACGGACCTGGCGGTCGCGCTGCTGTCGTTGATGCTCCAGTCGCCGACGTCCGCTGACCCCGCAGTTCAGTCCGAGACTACCTACGTCCAGGCCAACCTCCGGCTCAAGGACATCGACCTGGCGGAGCTGGTCAGGCGACTGGAGGTGAAGCTCCCGATCCGCATCACCGGCCGGGCGTCGCTGGACATCGCCGCCGAGATCCCGGTGGCCCAGGCGCGGACCCTCCGCGCCTACCGCATCAAGGGGTCGCTCACCGTCCCGACGCTCGGGCTGGAAGACCTGACGCTCAACCGGGTGACGGCCGACATCGTCTTCCGCGACGGGGTGCTGACACTGACGAACCTGTCCGGCGAGGTGCCGCGGCCGGGCTCGCCGCCGGGCACGTTCGTCGGCACCGCGCGCTACGGCGTGGACCCGCAGACCGACCTGACCGCCGACCTGAAGCTCGCTTCAATACCACTGGCGGAGGTGTTCAAGGCACTGCCGG
>DASSAT010000212.1:0-8515 GCA_035699305.1 Fimbriiglobus sp.
GGCCGAGAATGCCGACGATCAACCAGTTGGTGAAGAAGGCGCGGGTGCCGCAGCGGTCCAAGTCGAAGCACCCGGCCATGCAGGGCTGCCCGCAGAAGCGGGGGGTGTGCACCGTCGTCAAGACGATGACCCCGAAGAAGCCGAACTCCGCCCTGCGGAAGGTGGCCCGGGTGCGGCTCTCCACCGGCGTGGAGGTGACGGCGTACATCCCGGGCGAGGGGCACAACCTGCAAGAGCACTCGATCGTGCTGGTCCGCGGCGGCCGCGTCCGCGACCTGCCGGGGGTGCGCTACCACATCGTCCGCGGGGTGCTCGACAGCCAGGGCGTCCCGGACCGCAAGCAGGCCCGCTCGAAGTACGGCGCGAAGAAGGAAGGGAAATAAAGTTCCAAGTTCCAGAGTTCCAAGTTCCAAGTCGGAACCTGGCTCTGGTCTTCCTTGGAACTTGGAACTCTGGAACTTGGAACTCCCAAGATGGCTACCAAGAAACGGACCGCCAGCAACGACAAGCTCACCGCCGACGTCCGGTACGGGTCGGTGCTGGCGAGCAAGTTCATCAACTGCCTGATGCTCGACGGCAAGAAGTCCACCGCGACGCGGCTCTTCTACGACGCGATGGACCAGATCAAGAAGCGGATGCCCGACGTCGAGCCGATCGAGGTGTTCAAGGGGGCGGTGGAGAACATCAAGCCGAGCCTGGAGGTGCGGTCCCGGCGGGTCGGCGGGGCCAACTACCAGGTGCCGATGCAGGTCCGCCCGCACCGCCAGCAGTCGTTGGCGATCCGCTGGCTGATCGCCGCCTGCCGCGGCAAGAAGGGCCGGCCGACGTACCTGCGGCTGGCCGACGAGCTAATGGCCGCCTCCCGCCGCGAGGGCGAGGCGATGGCCAAGCGCGAGCAGACCATCAAGATGGCCGAGGCGAACAAGGCGTTCAGCCACTTCGCCTGGTAAGTTCCCACGGAACGAACCACAGAGTCACAGAGGACACAGAGGGAAGAAACACAGAGCAAGACAGTCGGATCGAGTAAGAATGACGGTGGGCGGGTTTGCCGTCCGCGGTCCGCTGCTCTTAACCCGGCCTGTCGTTTTCTCTGTGTCTCTTCCCTCTGTGTCCTCTGTGACTCTGTGGTTCGTTCCGTTTTCGGTGGTGAGCTATGGCTAAGTCTTCCGGCCCCGACCTCGACCTGACGCTCCTGCGGAACCTGGGCGTCATCGCGCACATCGACGCCGGGAAGACGACCACCACCGAGCACCTGCTGTACTACGCCGGGGCCAAGCACAAGCTCGGCGGCGTGGACGAGGGGACCACCGAGACCGACTACGACCCCGAGGAGCAGCAGCGCGGCATCACCATCTACTCCGCGTGCGTGCCGTTCGAGTGGCGCGGCCACACCGTCAACCTGATCGATACCCCGGGGCACGTGGACTTCACCGCCGAGGTCGAGCGTTCCCTGCGGGTGCTCGACGGGGCGGTGGTGGTGTTCGACGGCCAGAAGGGGGTCGAGGCCCAGTCCGAGACGGTTTGGCGGCAGGCGAACAAGTACGGCGTCCCGCGGCTGGTGTTCGTCAACAAGATGGACGTGGTCGGGGCCAACTTCGCCCGCACCCTGGAGAGCGTCCACGCCCGGCTGACGCCGGACTACGCGGCGATGGGCCGGCCGGTCCCGGTGGTGGTCCCGATCGGGGCCGGGTCGGACCAGGACAGCCCCAAGCCGTTCCGCGGGGTCATCGACCTGATTGAGTGGACGGCGCTGTTCTTCGATGCCGGCGACTTCGGCAAGACGGTCCGCGCGGAGCCGGTCCCGGCCGAGGAGGAGGCCGAGGCGCGGACGTACCGCGAGCAACTCTTCGACGTACTCACGCAGCACGACGACAAAGACCTGATCACCAGCGCCGTGCTGGAGGGGAACGACCCCGACCCGGCGAAGGTCCGGCAGCTCGTCCGCGAGCAGACGCTGGCCTCGCGGATTTACCCGGTGCTGGCCGGCAGCGGCCGCGAGCACATCGGCATCCAACCGCTTCTTGATGCGGTGACGTACTACTTGCCCAGCCCGCTCGACCGGCCGGCAGTGGCGGGGGTGAACCCGAAGACCGGCAAGGAGGAGAAGCGCAAGCCCGACCCGAAGGAGCCGTTCTGCGGGCTGGTGTTCAAGGCGGCGTGGCATCCCAACGGCCACCGGTTCTTCATCCGCGTCTATTCCGGCGTCCTGCGGTCGAACACCCGGCCGCTGAACCCGACCCGCGACCGGAAGGAGAACATAGCCAAGCTCTACCACGTGCACGCCGACCCGAACCGCGGGCTGGAGGAGGTCGAGACCGCCCCGGCAGGTGACATCGTGGCGGTCGTCGGCCTCAAGGACACCAAGACCGGCGACACCCTCTGCGAGACGCAGCACCCGATCGTGCTGGAGTCGATCACATTCGCCGAGGCGGTGGTCAGCCAGTCGATCGAGCCGGACAGCGGCGCCGACCGGGACAAGCTCGGGCTGGCCCTGGACGTGCTGCAACTGGAGGACCCGACGTTCAAGGTGAAGGCCGACAAGGAGACCGGCCAGACGCTCATGAGCGGCATGGGGACGCTGCACCTGGAGGTCAAGCGGCACCGGCTGGAGCGGGACTTCCGGCTCAAGGTGCGGGTCGGCAAGCCGCGGGTCAGCTACCGGGAGATGCTGCGCTCGCCGCGGACGGTCGAGGTCGAGGTGAAGCAGGTCGGCCAGCGCGAGGTGTTCGCGTGGCTGAGGGTGGAGTTCACCAACCACCGCAGCCCGACCCCGGTGACGGTGGCGAACTTCGTGCCGTCGGAGACGCTGCCGGCGGCGTTGGGCCACGCGGCCGAGGAGGGGCTGAAAGACGCCTTGCAGACCGGCGAGTTCGGGTTCCCGATGCTCAACGTCCAGGCGAAGGTGCTGGAGGCGCGGTTCGACCCGCAGTTGTCGTCCGAGGAGGCATTCACCCGCGCGGCAGTGGAGGCGTACCGGGACGCGACCCGCGGTAACGTGCAGCTGTTGGAGCCGATCATGCGGGTGCGGGTGACGACGCCGGCGGAGTTCCTGGGCAACGTGATCGGCGACCTGTCGGCCCGGCGGGGTCAGGTGGAGCGGCAGGAGTCGGTCGGCGGCGACCTGTTCGAGGTGGAGGCGTTCGTGCCCCTGGCGGAGTTGTTCGACTACGCCGACCGGGTACGCAGCCTCAGCCAGGGCCGGGCCGTCTCGACGATGGAGCCGCAGTCCTACGAGGCCGCCCCGGACAAGGTGCGACGCGAGTTGCTGGGGGAGTAACCGCTTGATCGGCGGCGGTCCCCTTGGCGCTCCCTCTATGGCGGCCGAGTCATTGAAGCTCGGAAAGCGTTCACCACAAAGGCACAAAGATCACACCAAGACACACAAAGTAAGCAAGCAAGAAGACGAGCGGTAGGTTGATCGCTCCGGTCTTCCTTTGTGTTGCCTTTGTGTGACCTTTGTGCCTTTGTGGTGAACGCCTTGGTTCGAGCACATTCAGTACCTGCGAAATAACACGAGGTCGCTCGGCCGGTTCGTCCTTGCCAACGTCGCGGCGAAGAGCTAACCTCGTTTACACGGCCGCGGGCCTCTCTCAGCCCGCGCCCGCATTCGCCCGGCCGGCTGCCGTCGGACTCGCTCCTCCCAAACCGACGACGCACCGCGCCTGCATGGCCCGTACATCCCGACTCGCGCTCCTCACGGGGGTCTGTTCATGACCGAACGACCGTCCGCTGTGGTCCGGCGCGCCTTCACGCTGATCGAACTGCTGGTGGTGATCGCCATCATTGCGATCCTGATCGGCCTATTGCTCCCCGCGGTGCAGAAGGTGCGGGAGGCCGCCGCCCGGATCAAGTGCTCGAACAACCTCAAGCAGCACGGGTTGGCCCTGCACAACTACGCGGGGACGATGGGGCACTTCCCGTCGGCGTACACGGCCCCGCAGTTCACCCCCGGGTGGGGCTGGGGCACGGCGATCCTGCCCTACGCCGAGCAGGACAACCTGTACCGTGCCGCCGGGGCCGACACCACGCCCTTTGGCGGCGGAGTGAACCCGGCCCTGCCGACGCCAGCGACGCAGACGCCGCTGCCGCTGTTCCGCTGCCCGTCGGACACCGGGCCGGACCTCAACCCGGAGCGACTTAACCACGCCCTCTCCAATTACCGGGCGGTGGCCGGGCCGAACACCTTCGGGGCGTTCACACCGGACCGCGACAGCGGCGGGGTGATGTACCAGAACAGCAAGACCACGATCACCTCGATCAGCGACGGCACGTCGAACACCCTGGCCGTCGGCGAGTGCATGTACGACCAGAAGACCGGCAAGCTGGCGGCCCTGTGGCCGGGGATGACCGGCCTGCGCGGCTCGTCGGTGTGGATCAGCGACGTGATGTGGTGGGTGGACGAGGCCAGCGCCCGGATCAACGGCCCGGCCCCGCAGGCGTTCAGCAGCCGACACCCCGGCGGGGCGTTCTTCAACTTCTGCGACGGGTCGGTGCGGTTCTTCCGCGAGGGCGGCGACGTGGACGTGGTCCGCTGGCTCGGCGGCCGCAACGACGGCCGCGTCGTGCCCATGGATTAACGCCCGGGCTTCTCCGCCGCGAACAGGTAGCCGTAAGCCCGGGTGCCCGGCGACACCTCGACCCCGGACTCGGCGAGAGCCATCACGATCAGCACACGGAACCCCGCCACGGTCAGGAGAGCAGTCGCCTCCCGGTGGGTGAAGTGGTGCAGCGTCAACGGGCCGCCGCCGTAAGCCTGCGGCATGGTGATGTCGCCAGCATCGGCGCGGCCGAGCAACGTGCGGACCGCCTGGCGGGCGACCCGGCCCCGGCCGAGGCCGCGGAAGTACCGGTTGTGGACGTGCAGCACGAACCGCCCGCCCGGCCGCAGCACCCGGAACGCCTGCCGCACGACCGCGGCCCGGTTCTCCGCCCCGCGGACCATGCCCAGGGTGCTGAACAGGCACGCCGCGTAGTCGAAGCCCCCGTCCGAGACGCCGGCCAACTCGACGAGGTTGGCGCTCACCCAGTCCACGCTGATGCCGGCCGCGTCGGCGTTCGCGCGGGCCGTCGTCAGCATCTCGGCGGACAGGTCCACGCCGACGCAGATAAAGCCCTTCCTGGCGAAGTGCAGGCAGAGCCGGCCGGTGCCGCAGCCCAGGTCGATCAAGTGGCCCGGCCTCTCGAAGTTCCGTTCGCAGAACGCCACGTCGGCACGGGCCAGCGGCGAAGCCGTCATCTGGTCGTCGTACCCGTGGACCATCTCGCTGCTGTGGAGGTAGTCCCACAGTCCGCGGTCCACCCCGGGTGGGAGTTGCCAGTCGGGAACGGTCATGGACGATCCGCACAAATGTAGTAGGCACACTCCGTGTGCCGTCTCCGAGGAACGGCACACGGAGTGTGCCTACTACATTACCAGCCGGGTGCCGTCATGAAGCCGACCGACGTTCGCGTCAAGGACGTGGCCATCGACTACGAGGAGTACCGCTACCGCACGCCGATCAAGTTCGGCGGCGTCGCCCTGGACCGGGTGACGATCCTCAACATCGGAATGACCGTCGAGACGGCGGCGGGAAAGGTCGCTCGCGGGTTCGGGTCGATGCCGCTGGGCAACGTCTGGGCGTGGCCGTCCCGGGCACTGTCATACGACCAGACTCTCGCTGTCATGACTCGGCTCGCGGGAGAGTTGGCGATCGCGTATTCCTTTTCCGGCATCGGTCATCCGATTGACTTGACACATCAGCTCGAACAAGGCGGCGGGTTCGAACATGCCGTGGTCGCCGTCGAATCCCCCGTTCCTGTGCCCCACCTCGCCACGCTCGTTGTGGCGTCGGCGTTCGACGCCGCGCTGCACGATGCCTTCGGCAAAGCCCACGGGCTGAACTGCTACCAGACCTACGGCCCGGAGTTCGTCGCGCACGACCTCGGCCACTATCTCGGCGACGAGTTCGCCGGTGACCGACTCCACCACTACATCCTGACCGAGCCAAAGCCGCGGATGCCGCTGTACCACCTTGTCGGGGCGCTCGACCCGCTCACCGACGCCGACGTGAAGGAGCGGATCGGCGACGGACTCCCGGAAACGTTGGGCGAGTGGATCACCCGCGACGGCCTGACCCATCTGAAGATCAAGCTCAACGGCGACGACCTCGGATGGGACGTGGATCGCGTCGTCCGCGTCAACCGCGTCGCGGAGCAGGTGCAAACAGCCCGCAGCGTGACCGAGTGGTTCTACTCCCTGGACTTCAACGAGCGGTGCCGGGACGTTGGCTACCTGATCGAGTTCCTGAAGCGCCTGAAGGAGTTGACACCAGCCGGGTACGACCGGGTGCAGTACGTCGAGCAGCCGACCGCCCGCGACCTGAAGGCCGACCGCGGGAACGTCATGCACGAGGCAGCGAAGCTCAAGCCGGTGGTCATCGACGAGTCGCTCGTGGACCTGGAAAGCCTGCGGCTGGCGCGGGAGATGGGCTACACCGGGGTCGCGTTCAAGGCGTGTAAGGGGCAGACGCAGACGCTCCTGCTGGCGGCCGCGGCCCAGCGGTACGGCCTGTTCCGCTGCGTGCAAGACCTGACGTGCGTCGGGGCGTCGCTGATCCACTCGGCCGGGATCGCGGCCCACGTCCCCGGCGTGGCGGCGATCGAGTCGAACGGCCGGCAGTACTGCCCGGCCGCGAACGCCGGCTGGGCCGAGCGGTTCCCCGGCGTCTTCACCACCCGCGACGGGACGATGAACACCGCGCTGCTAACCGGGCCGGGGTTGGGTGCGGTGTAGGCGACGGTGGTGAGGTGGTGAGGTGGTCAACCCCTCCCCCCACCCCCTCCCCGAAGCGGGGAGGGGGAGCCAGAGATCTGCCTTGTCTTTCTCCCCTCCCCGCTTCGGGGAGGGGCCGGGGGAGGGGTTCTTCAAGCCCCACCCCCTCGCTGACGCTCGGGGTTCGCCTTATCGCTCCGTGGGTAGACTTGGATTGGTGTCGTCAAAGGTCGCCTGCTTCACGTCGGTCGGCTTCGTCGGGGCGCCGGTGTCGAGCTGCGCCAGGAACTCCTTCGCCTGCTGAAGGTCGGGGTCCTGGGCGACCGCCGCCTGGATCATCTGCCGGCCCTCGGCGTCCCGCTTCTGGTCGATCAGCACCCGCCCCAGGAAGTACCGGACCTTGGCCTCCGGCATCACCTTCATCAGCGTCTCGCCTGCCTGCTGGAACTGACCCAGCTGCGCCTGGCAGTAGCCGTAGGTCCGGGAGTAGGTGCGGTTCTCGGGGTCCAGCGACAAGGCGTACTGGCACGACTGGACGGCCCCGGCCCAGTCGTGGAAGTTGACCTGCATCACCGCCATCTTGTACGACAGGTCGTGGTCCTTCGGGGCGTGCTGGAGCGCCTCTCGGAAGGTGGCGACGGCCCGGTCCTTGTTCCCAGTCTTGGCGTACAGCTCGGCCAGCCCGACCATCGCCCCCTTGTAGTGCGGCTCGGTCTTGAGCGCCCGCTGGTACTTCTGGCGGGCCGAGTCCAGCAGCCGGTCCCGGTCCACCGCGGGCCGGCCCTCCATGTACGCCGACTCGACCTCGGCGGCGGCCAGCAGGCACCAGAACTCGGGCTTGGGCGGCTCGTCCGGGTTGCGAGCTTCCGGGATGGGCAGTTCGGGCGCCGGCGGCGCCTGCGGGTTGAACCGCGGGCTTCCGCCGAACGCCTGCTCCAGTAGTGACGGCTTCGCCTGGTTCCCCGCCGCGGGGGCCGCCGTCGGGACACCGGTGCTCTTGCACCCCACCGCGCCGGCGATCAGGCCGGCGCAGACCCACATGCTCCACCGCCCGTCCATGGGCCAGCCCCCCTCGCGTCGGCGCCGCCGCCCGCCGTGTTCACTGGAACTCGGCGATAAAGCTGGACGACGCCTCGATGATCAGGTCGCGCGTCAGATGCACAGGTTGCCGTCTGTATCGGCAGATGGACTGGACAATTTCCAGTAAATCGCGGCAATCGCTGGCCCGCGGCGTCCGCCCGCGGAGGTAGTAGCGCTCGTACATGTAGTCCACTGCCTCCGGGCTGAAGTTCATCCCCAGCCGCTTGCAGTTGGCCGTGAAAATCCGCTCGTACACGTCCCGCTGCGGGGCGTTCACCCCCATCTTGTGCCGGATCCGCCGCAGGAACGCGTCGTCCACCAGGTCCTTCGGGTCCAGGTTGGTCGAGAAAATGATCAGCTGCTCGAAGGGCACCTGGAACTTCTTGCCGCTGGCCACTGTCAGGAAGTCGTGCCGGTCTTCCAGCGGCAGGATCCACCGGTTGAGGAGTTCCTTCGGGCTGACGATCTGCCGGCCGAAGTCGTCGATCAGGAACACCCCGCCGTTGGCCTTGATGTGCAGCGGGGCATTGTAAAAGTTGCCGTCCTTGTGGTACTGCAAGTCGAGCATGCCCAGCGTCAATTCGCCCCCGGTGATCACGACCGGCCGGCGGACGCGCCGCCAGCGGAAGTCGACCGCGGGGGCCGAGCGGCCGGAGGCCCGCGCCTGGGCGGCGGCGGCGACGT
>DASSAT010000213.1:0-5459 GCA_035699305.1 Fimbriiglobus sp.
GCTCCGACCTGCGTAGCAAGAGCGGCCGGGACGGCCGCGCTCCCAGGAAAAGTCCGCGACGCGGAGCGTCGCCCCCTGCGTTCCCACGCAGAGCGTGGGAACGAGGAAGGAGGTAGAGGTGTCACGCGGTCCGGACGGTCCCGCGATCGCCTTCCATCTCCACGGGCGTGATGTAGTCGCAGGGCATGTTCATCTTCTGGAACCAGCCCGCCAGCGCTTCCTTACTCGGCGCCTCCATGACGCAGAACACCTTCCCCTCGGACAGGTTGAGGAAGCTCCGGTACGGCCGGACGACCGCGTCCTTCTGGGCCGCGTCGGCCATCTGGCTCACCTGTTCGGGTCGCAGCGCTCCGGCCGGCATCGTGTGACTGCTCATGAACCTCGGCATGGTCTCGCTCCTTTCTCCGTGGTGCGATCGAGTGGGCGTGAACGGAACACCGCCGAACAACCAACCTGGGAACGGGTGCCAGAGTAACACGGACCGTATCCCGCCGCAATCGGCCGCCCGACTGATTGGTCCCCAGTATTTGGTGTGTCTGCCGCGCCATCGACGATCGGAAGACATTCACCACAAAGGCACAAAGGTCACACAAAGACGACACAAAGGAAGACCGGGCTTGTCTTTCTTCTTTGTGCGTCTTTGTGTGACCTTTGTGCCTTTGTGGTGAATGTCGTCGGCCCGCACACTCCCCGCGACCGGCAAAGTTTCGCGGGACCGGTCTCGCGCGTCCGGCGAGTTGCCGGAATCCTGTGTCTGGTGACGACGCCCGACGAGTAGGATCACCTCCGGGCCGTCTCATTTCGCCCGCACAACTCCGGTTCGGGTCCAAACTCCAGTGATCCGGACCGGACGCCGTATCATGCCCGATCGCCTTAGACGGCTGCCCCGGACCGGCTTGCGCGACTTCGTCGCAGGCCCCGGCCGCGGGACATTCGCCCTTCTCGCACGGCCGGTTCGATTTGCACCCCGGATGGAGCACCCGGCTGTATGAACCCGAGCGCGATCCGTTTTCGCCCGGGAATGGAATCCCTCGAAGCCCGTGAGAACCCCACCACCCTCCTTTACGAGTCCTTCGAGCAGGTCACGCCCCCTGCCGTCCCCGACGGCTGGCAGTCGTGGAGCGCCGGCGGGGAGGACTACTACCTCACCAGCCGCATCACCGCCAGCACCGGCCAGGTCTCGCTCGCCTCGACCGGCACCCTCGCCAGCCTGTCGCGGTCCTGGGTCACGGCCCCGATGCCCGGGGACGCCGGCGTCTCGGCTCGGGTGCGCTCCGACGGCCCGGCCCCGGTGGAGGTGTTCGCGCGCGGCCAGGACCTCGGGGACGTGCGTGCCAGCTACGTCGCCGCGGTGGTCGGGCCGGGCGCCCGGTACGTCCAGCTCAAGGAGGTGAAGAACGGCACCGTCCGCATCGCCACCACCCTCAACCGCGACCCGGTCTACGGGCCGTGGCTGACGGTCACGCTCCAGCCCGACGGCCGCGATGCCGCCGTCCGCGTCCAGCGCATGGACACCGGCCAGTACCTCAACGTCTTCGGGATGTGGCAGACCGAGCCGGCCGACGCGATGTCCGGGCGGGTGAGCTGGGACCCGCCCACCGGGCTGACCGGCGTCGGCCGCAACCCCGGTGGCCAGGGGATGGTCTTCCTCGACGACTTCACCGTCACCTCGCCGCCGTTCCAGGAGGTCCACGAGTCGTTCGACGGGCAGCCGGCCGGCGCGTTGCCGCCGAACTGGGCCGGGTGGACCGGCGACGGCTCCACCGGGTTCGCCGTGTCCGACGCCCGCATGGCCAGCGCCCCCTACGGGCTGGCGGCCGACGGCACCTCCGCCACCGAAGCCCGGGCGTGGCTGGCGAAGACCGCGCCGGCCGACGTGCAGGCGTCGGCGTCGTTCTTCGTCGATAGCCTCATCCCCGGCACGCTGTTCGTCCGCGGCTCGAACCTCGATAGCGCCGGCCCGACGTACTACGGGCTGACCGTCACCCGCGGGATGACCGTCCGGCTCGGCAAGAATGTGAACGGGACCTACGCCTCCCTCGCGTCCGTCACCACGGACTCGTACTTCAGCGCCAAGTGGGTGCGGTTGACGCTCACCGCCCGGGGCGGGTCGTTGCAGGCGGTCGTCTTCCGCGCCGACACCGGGCAGTGGCTCTCCCCCGACGGCACCTGGTCGGACTTCCCGCAACCGGCCCTGGAGGCGACCGACGGCGCCATCACCGGCGAGGGGAACGTCGGGTTCAACCGCAGCCGGTCGGCGGCGGGGCCGATCGGGTTCGACGACCTGGACGTGGTGCCGGCCGACCTGGCCGTCGGCCCCCGGGTGACGATCACCACCTCGCAGCCGGGTACCACGTTCAAGGAGGACGTGACGTTCCGGGCCGTCGCGGCGCCGGCCGGGTCCGCCCGGCGGGTCGAGTTCCGGCTCGACGGCGAACCGCGGGCGGCCTTCCCGGTCGCCCCGGCCGAGTGGGCGCTCGACACCACGCTGCTGGCCAACGGGGCGCACGAACTGGTCGTCCGGGCCATCGACCAGGCCGGTAACGTCGGCTCGACGACGTTCGCGTTCACCACCGCCAACGAGAACCCGACTCCGCCGCCGGACCGGCCGGCGCTGCCGCGGAAGTTGTCGCACATCCGCATCGCCCAACTGGCCTACACCGGCAACCCGATGGGGCCGTTCGAGAAGATGTACCTGGCTAACGCCGTGGACCTGGTCATCCCGAACACCTCGTTCCTCCAGACCATCGACACGGTGTCGCCGGCGACTCAGCAGCTCGTCTACAGCAACCTGTCGAACCTGTACCAGGGGTTGCTGACGAACTGGCTGAACTACGCCGACCGGGTCGGGGCGAACCGGGAACTGGCGTTCTACCACGTCGGCAAGGCAACGGCGTTCACCGGCGGCAGCCCGTCGTCGCAGCCGGTCAGCTACCTCTGGGGCGTCTACCGCGGCCCGGCGACAAGCTACACCGGGCTGACCGACCTGACCTCCGCGGCCCGCGGCGGCCGGACGTTCGGCGTCGCCTTCGGCGGCACGGGCGACGCGATCTCGATCGGCTACCCCGACCGGTTCCGCGAACTCAACTACACCCTCAACCGCGGCGCCGCGGCCGGCTGGCGGGGGGTGTACGAGTACGTCGCCGCGGTGGACGCCGACGGCTTCCCGACGGCCTGGAAGCCGCTGGCCCTGACGGCGGACGGGACGAACAGCCTTACGCAGTCCGGGCAGGTGACGTTCGACCCGCCGAAGGACTGGGTGGCGGCGACCGTGGGCGGCACGTCGGCCCGGCTGTTCTACGTCCGGGTGCGGGCGGAGGCCGGCACCGCGACGACCGCCCCGGACGTGAAGCTGATCTTCGGCCGGGACTACGTCGGCGCGGCGGGCCGGACGCAGGGGACGATCCCCGCGTTCGACTACGCCGCCGACGCCGACGGGGACGGCTACCTGTCCGACGCCGAGTACGCCGGCCGGGCCAGTGGCAAGGACGCGCGGTTCGTCTACGAGTCGCGGCTGTTCTATCCGTACTACGGGCAGATGCGCTTCGTCACCAACCCGAGTTCGTCGGCCGTGCGGCACTGGGCGGCGGCCTACCACGTTAACTTGCTCGGCCAGTATCCGCTGGCTGACGGGCTGTTCCTAGACAACTCCAACGGCCGGGTGCCGTTCGCCGGGACGCCGGTGATCGAGCCGACCGCCGCCTACGGGCGGGAGACGGCGAACATGGTCGCCGCGGTGTGGGCGGCGGTGGCCCCGAAGGTCGTCTTCAGCAACACCTCCGGCGGGCTGGCCGACGCCGACCCGGTGGCCAAGGCTTCGACCGGGGTGTTTGAGGAGTTCGTGCTACGACCGACCGAGACGACGTGGTCGGGCGTCACCGACATCGCCAATCTGGTCCGGCGCCGGCTCGGCGCCGACAGCCCGTCGCCCTACGTCGTCCTCGACACGCACCCCGGCTTCTACCACCCGACCAACGAGCGGGTGCGGTCCGGGGCGCTGGCGTACTACTACCTGCTGGCCGACCCGGACCGGACGATGCTGATGTTCTTCGGCGGGTACTCGCCGTCGGCGCCGTGGTCGCAGTCGTGGATCCCCGCCGCGACGCACGACGTGGGGCTGCCGGTCGGCGAGATGACGACGTGGGCGAGCGGCCAGGACCCGGAGAACGCGGCCCTGGAGTACAGGGTGTTCGGCCGGGAGTATTCGAAGGCGCTGATGCTGTACAAGCCGCGGTCGTACACCCTGGGCCGCGGCACCGGCACCCTGAACGACGCGACGGCGACGACGCACCAGCTCGGCGGCAACTACCGGGTGCTCCACGGTGACGGCACCACCGGCCCGATCGTGACCCAGGTCACGCTCCGCAACGGCGAGGGGGTGGTCCTCCTCAAGGCGTGATTCTTGTTCACTCCCCGCTTGGGGGGGAGGGTTAGGGTGGGGGGTGCGAAACGTCCACCGTCCGATCACGGAGCCGCCGACTCGTTGGCCTGACCCCCCACCCTAACCCTCCCCCCCAAGGGGGGAGGGGACCAATCGCCGTTCGCCTTCATCAGCTCCTCGATCACGCCGTCGGCCACGCACTTGCCGCGCCGCGTCAGACTCACTGACGCCCCGCCGTCACGCAACAGCCCTTCCGCCACCAGACCCGTCAACCGGCCGCCCAGTAGTTCGTCCAGGTCGAACCCGGTCTGCTCGTGGAACCGCCTTCGCCCGATGCCGTCGATTCGGCGCAGCTGCGTCCCGACCGTCTCGAACGCCCGGTCCCGCGGCCCCAGCCGCTCCGACTGGAACGTCGGCGACTCCCCGGCCAGCACCTTGCGGACGTAGAGCGCCGTGTCCCGGACGTTCAACTCCCGCACCCCGCCGACGTACCGGGCGGCCCCGACACCGAAGCCGTGGTACGCCTCATTCGCCCAGTACCGCTGGTTGTGGACCGACCGCATACCGGGCCGGGCGAAGTTCGAGATCTCGTAGTGCTCGAACCCGGCCGCGGTGAGCCGGTCGATGGCGTGCAGGTACATCGCCAACTCGGCGTCCTCCGGCACCGCCGCCACCCGGCCGCGCTGCCGCTCCTTCCAGAGCGGCGTCCCCTTCTCGTAGGTCAGGCCGTAGGTGGACAGGTGGTCCGGCTCGTAGCCGAGTGCGGCGGTCAGGTCGGCGTCCCAGTCGGCGAGGGTCTGCCCCGGGGCGGCGAAGATCAGGTCGAAGGACAGCCCCGGGACATGCCGGCGGACGGCCGCCACGGCGCGGAGGATGTGCTCGACCCCGTGTCGCCGGTCGAGGGCGGCAAGGAGCGTCGGCCGGAACGACTGGACGCCGATGCTGACGCGGTTGACGCCGAAGGCGGCGAGGACGCGCGCCTTCTCCTCGTCGAGGCTCTCGGGGGTGGATTCGATGGAGAACTCGGGCGGTCTTGTAGGTCGGGTCGAGTCTTCGAGGCCCGACATCGGGAACACGT